>DATNOY010000659.1:0-13015 GCA_036703495.1 Coleofasciculaceae cyanobacterium | reverse complement strand
GCAAACGGGCTCGCCTCAAAGCTGCTTTGGTGACAGAAGATATTGATGTTGTGGGTTAAGGTGCATCTCCTACAGCACGGCGAAAGGAGGCGCTGCTCTAAATCAACTCCCGTGGCTGCAAACCCGGCCAGGAAATCTGTAGAAATAATTTCCTTTTACCAGAGATAATATAGATATTACCTGTGTAGAAAATAATCCAATGTGGAGATTGCCAGGTTAATCTCCGTAGCGCTTAGCCATAGCTGTAGCTCAACAGTGCCACGCACTCATCAGGATAAGGGGGGCGGGGGCTGTGTCCCCAGACAGGGGTTTCACCCCGGCCGCCTGTCTCTTGATCAGGACGGCTATAGAATTTCATTCGCCTCATTTCTATTCTTTTAAATTTCTCCATCCTGGATTTTGCAACTTGCTTCACTGACCTCAATACTGAAAATTTATGCTGAGACATCGAAGAAGGCTGCTGTATGCAGCTTTGATCTGGGCTGGCGTCGTTCTGGTCGGACTGGTTAACTCCCCGGCGATCGCCCAGATCACCCATCCTGTGGCGACAACCGCCCGCCCCTACCAGCATGTGCTGCTGCTGTCAGTAGACGGTCTGCGTCAGGCAGACCTGATCGACCCCGCTCTTCAGAGTAGCCTGCCCAACCTGAAGCAACTCGCACAAACGGGCGTCTCCTATACCAATGCCTACACCAGTAGTCCCTCCGATTCCTTTCCAGGGATTCTGAACTATCTCACCGGCGCTGGCCCTAAAACAACGGGCGTTTACTACGATGACAGCTACGATCGCCAGCTCATTGCTCCTGGTGGTGCAGCGAGTAGCCCTAAAGGGTCGGAGATTGCCTATGATGAGAGTATCGACAAAGACACAACCTTACTGAGTGGGGGCGGCAACTTCAGCACAGGTAGCCTTGATCCTGCCAAACTGCCCCTCAACTGCCAGGGACAGACCTGTACCCCCGTCTACCCCCACAGCTACCTCAAGGTCAACACTATTTTTGAAGTTGCTCGGGCCGCAGGACTCCATACTGCCTACAGCGACAAGCATCCTGCCTATGATTTGGTGAATGGGCCGTCTGGGCAAGGTGTTGTAGATCTGTACACGCCAGAAATTAACGCCAAAGTTGCCCTGCAAAATGGCAAGCTAGTCGATGCTTCTACTGCCGAAAACCCGACTAGCCTGACATTCAAATCGGCTACGAAGCGGGTAGATACGACTGAAGCTTACGACGACCTCAAGGTCAACGCTATTCTGAACCAGATCAAGGGGATGAATGCGCTGGCTACTGCGCGTCCTGGCGTTCCTGCACTGTTTGGGATGAACTTCCAGGCAGTGAGTGTGGCGCAGAAAGATCGGGCAGTCGGGGGAATTGCTGCGGATGGCACACCCTCCGAGCAGATGAAGCATGCCCTGAGCCACACTGATGCCAGCATTGGGCGCATGGTGGCAGCCCTGAAGCAGCAAAATCTGCTGAATTCAACTCTGATGGTCGTCACGGCCAAACATGGACAATCTCCCCGACTGGGAGAGGCGACGTTGATTGCCAACACGCTGATCTCGGATGCGCTCCAGGCGGCAGGTGTTAAGGTTGCCCATTCTATCCAAGACGATGTTGGGCTCTTCTGGCTAAAGGACGCCAACCAAACAGCCAAAGCCAGCCAGGTCTTAGAACAGCTAAAACGTAGCAATCCAGCGACTCCCATTGATCAGGTGCTGTCGGGTGGTCGCCTGCTCCAGGCTGGACTCACCACCCGCGATCGTAACTCTCGCACTCCCGATTTGCTGGTGCTTTTCCGGTCTGGCGTTGTGGCGGTGGATGATCCCTCCGACTCTAATAAACGGGCCGAACATGGGGGCTTCAGCGAAGATGACACCCATGTTGCCCTGATCGTCAGCGGCGGTTTGCCCGATCGCCTGCACGGGATTCAGCGGCGCGATCGCGTTTCCACAACTCAGATCGCTGTCACTGCTCTTGAGTCCTTGGGTCTGAATCCCAATGACCTCCAAGGAGCAAAGGCAGAAGGGACACGCGCCCTACCCGGTCTGGAGATGGCCATGAACCGGCGAGCGTAGTTGGGTTAAGGTAACCCAACGGGAATCGGTCAATCTAACCAATTGTTTTTGAGGGTTCGGCAAAGCCGAACCCTCAATTTTTTGGGGCTTACTCCTGCCTGATTACTCGTGCTGATTACTCGTGAAGGCGATCGCTTCACGCTTCCAGAATTTGGCTAATGGGAGGCACTGCTCACTTCACCGCTGCTCACCCATCCTTGGAGATGGCTAGGAGTCCAACGATCAGGGCGCTAGAGGGCAATGTTGACCCAACTCCGTAATTTTGCATAGGTGCTGAAATCACAGAAGTATTGAGTTGAGGGAAGGCAATCAAAGCCTGTTTATCCCACCCCTAAATCCCTCAACCCAATGCCTGTGTGTCATGAAAGCCTTGAACCTGCATACTGGATGACCGACCGAAAGACTTAAAGATTTTGTTGCCGGGTCTTTACCCGAGAGTCTCAGCAGATGGCTCATGAGTCAACAGAGCCGCAACCCGCATCACCTGCTGTAAGGCTTGTTAAAAGTCTGCCAAAACCCTCAAAACAATCTAGCAAGAAGCGCAAGTGGATCATGAAATCGATATCACGTATTTTTAAGCCTGCACAATTTTTGGAAAATGACGAAAACTCCCTAGCTGCTAAATCTGAGATTGCTCAAGATCTAAGCGTGGCTGAACAGGGTTACTCCATGGATGTCCAGTTTCAACCAGAGACCGCTACTATCAGTGCTAACCCATCGGTACTCACGGCACCCCCGCGTAATCAGAATGGCGATCGGCCAGCGCCTCCCGTCAGCCAGAACGGCATTCAACCCCCGCCACCTGTGCTGGCTGAAGGAGAGGAGCCGCCACCGCCACCCCTCGATGGTACGCCCTTACCCAATGTTTGGATCTACGCAGGGGAAGCTTACGATCTAACTGAGTTTATTAAAAAGCACCCTGGGGGTGAGTTCTTCATTGGACGGACGAAAAATAGAGATATCACCACAATTGTCAATATTTTTCATCGCAATCCTGAGCGGGTCAAGAAAGTTCTTAAGAAATATTCTTTAGGACGGCTCGCTAAACCTGAAGATGTTCATCCTAAATGCAATGCTCCGGCATTCTTGTTCTGTGATGGTTTTAATAGCTGGAGAGACACCCCGAAATATAGTTTTGACAACAAAGAGCAACTGCTGAACCAGATCAAATCAAGGCTGGAAACGCCAGAAATGAAGCAGAAAGTGGCTCAAATGGATACTCTATTTGATGGGGTTAGCGTGCTTCTGGTGATTGCCTATGGGCTGGTGCAATTCTTGCGGTTGGATTTTACGCAGTATATGCCAATGCCGCTCTTTGTTGTCCTGATGACGATTCTAAGAATTTCGCTTGCAGGAGTCGGACATTATTTAATTCATCGTCCGCAAACTCGCTTCAATAAGTTATTTACAAATGTATTCGACATTAACTACGTTCCCATGGCGTTCGTTGTGGCAGATGGTCACGCTTTACTCCATCATCCTTTCACACAAAGTGAGGTTGATATCAAGAAAAACGTCTTCACGGCCATGTTAGAACTTCCTCGTTATTATCGGGTGCCGATTCATACTCTTCATAAACTGGGTCATGTGCTGACGGGAATGTTTGCTCGGACGATCGAAGTTTGTATTTTGGCGGTTAAGTGTGGTGTGGAAGATATGTATGGCTCCTGGCAGCGAGGGTTGCCCCACTTTATCGGCACCTTTGGCATGCGAGTGATTCTGGTCGGCGAATTGATTGTGTTTTGGATGCAGGGTGATTTGGCAGCTTGGCTGGCGCAGTTTATCCTAACCCTGTGGATTAGTACCTTCATGATTGTCGCAAGTCATGACTTTGAAGAGGAAGAAGCAACTGCCGATCGCGATGAAAGCCAAGACTGGGCAGTGTTGCAAATCAAGAACTCTTACGATTTGACGATGGTTGGAAACAAGTATATTGATTGCTTCCTGTCGGCAGGATTGAGTCCTCATCGGGTTCACCATGTCATCCCCTACCAAAGGAGCGGCTTTGCCAACATTATCAGCGAAGACATCGTTCGAGAAGAGGCTGCAAAATTCAACCTGGCTTGGTTAGAACCTAAGAACTTTTTCCTCGATCGCCTGCCCATCCTGGCAAAACACTATCTGTTTAGTCCGTCCAGAATGGCGCAAGACAATAACTTTGGATTGTTGAAGGAACATTTCCATCCCAAGGCGTTGATCGCCACGGCAGACTATGTGTTGAAAGGGTTTGCGGGAATTGGATCCATCTAGCGAAACGCCCTGTGAAATTGACTGAAGAACTTTGTCAGAGAACCTTGTAAGTGTAAAAGCCTGGAAATCAATATGGATGCTAAAACTGCTCAAGAAGTCCGTAATCAAGCCAATTCTTCCGCTTTTGTTCAATCCCCCTTACTTAACAATCGGTATTCTCTTCCATCCAAGCCCAAGCAAGTTCTACCGTTCATTGAAAGCATTGCCACCGGCACGCCCAACAATATTGTGCCGCAGTCAGACGCAGCCACCTTTGTTGCCAATCTACCCACTCTAGAAAAAAATCGCTCCCGGATTGAGAAGCTGTACCAAAACACTCGGATTGATACCCGGCATCTAGCGGTCAACTTATTGTCAGAGGAAACGATCGCCTTCAGCAGACAGCGGGGCACTCTGCAAACACGAATGCAGCTTTACAAAGAATATGCTGTTCCCCTGGCTGAGCAAGTGGTTAAAAAAGCTTTGGCTAACGGCACAGAAGAGATGAAGGAGGCGATCGGTTTAATTGTCTTCGTCTCGAGCACAGGTTTTGTTGCACCCGGAGTGGATGCGGCATTAATCCAAAATCTTGGACTGAGACGAGATATTGGGCGAGTCACGGTCAACTTCATGGGTTGTGCTGCGGCGATGAATGGACTGCGGATTGCTTGTGATCATGTGCGGGCGAATCCAATGCAGAAGGCTTTAGTGGTTTGCTTGGAACTCAGTTCAGTGAATGCAGTGTTTGAAGATGAAATGAATGATGTGATTATTCACAGCATTTTTGGAGATGGCTGTGCCGCAGTGGTGATTGGCGCTTGTGAAGTAGGAAAGGCGATCGGATCAGGAAAAGTCGTGATTCGAGATCACCTCAGCCACCTCGTTGAAGATACCGAAGATGGAATCACCCTCGGCATTCAGGACAACGGCATTACCTGTAAACTTTCGCGCCAGTTACCTGACTACATTGAGGCAAAGGTTGGCTCTGTGATCGAACAGTTCTTAACGAGCCACAGTCTGACAAAAGCAGAAATTGATCTGTGGGCCGTGCATCCAGGTGGCACCCGGATTATTGAAAAATCCCAGCGTTCCTTAGGACTGAGCGATCGCCAGGTTGCCGACAGTTGGGAAATTCTCCGCCAATACGGCAATATGCTGAGTGCTTCTGTTCTGTTTGTCCTGGAACGGATGCTGAGCAGAACCGCATCGGAACAAGCCTTCATCACAGGGTTAGCCTTCTCGTTTTCTCCTGGCGTAGGGATAGAAGGTCTGCTGTTTCAAAAGGTTTAATGGCAGCGTGAACTATCTAGACCTCATCATTCACCTCAAGAATCTACATTAAGGACAGAACGACATGAGATTTATTCGGTTTCTGCTAGAAGTATCCTGGAAAAGCATTGTTATTGCTGCAACAACAGGATTTGTGAGTGGCTGCGGTAATGCCTTACTGATCTCTCTGATCAATCATTCCGTTAATCAAGCCTCTCTGCCAAATGCGCTACTTTATTTCGCCGGATTGGCTATCTTCATTCTGACCACGAGCACTATTTCGCAGTTTACATTGATTCGTCTATCGCAGAGTGCAATCTACCAACTGCGATTGAAGTTGAGTCAAAATATTCTGTCTTCTCCGCTGCATCATTTGGAAAAGCTGGGTGAACATCGTTTGATTGCCACCATGACGGACGATGTGCGATCGCTGGCTCATGCAGTATCTGCCATTCCCAACCTCTGCATTGACTTGGCAACGGTAATGGGTTGCTTGGTGTACCTGGCTTGGTTATCCGGCACGATCTTTGCCTTGACGGTTGCCTTCACTTCTTTAGCAATTTGGTGTGTGCAAACCAGGCTCGGTAAAGCTCGGCATTTGTTTTCTGCAGCCCGGGAAGAAGAAGATACGCTGCTCAAACATTTTCAGTCCATCACTACAGGCACCAAGGAACTGAAACTACACCGAGCTAGACGAGATGATTTTGTCTCAAAGAACCTGCAAGGCAGCGCCACTAGCCTTCGGCAAAAAAATACCAAGGCAATGAAAAGCTTCGCGATCGCCAATGGCATGGGGCAACTGTCACAGTTCACCAGTTTAGGATTCATCCTGTTCATCTTGCCCTGGTTCATGCATATTTCTCTGCCGATGCTGTCTACCTATGTTCTGACCAGTACTTTTCTGGCAGTGCCGATGCAAAACCTCTTGAACCGTTTACCGGACATCATGCGAGGCAATATTGCCCTTCAGAAAATTGAACGGATGAAGCTGTCGCTAGCCAGCCAGTCCGAAGCGTCCAACTCGTCCGATAGCGTTATTCCTGATACCGTGAGCCAGCACTGTCGTCTTGAACTCGATCAGGTGACTTACCTCTATCACCCAGACGGTGAGGAGAGAGGTTTCCCTCATCCTCCCCATGGTATGGGCGAACCGGGCGAACTGGGCAAGCCAGGTGAAAAAGGCAGACTCGGTGAAAAGGGCAGACCGGGTGAGAAAGGCAGACTCGGTGAGAAAGGCAGACCGGGTGAAAAGTTTCAAGAGCCAGGGTTGCATCCTCCCCATGGCGATCGCAACGGCGGCAGACCTATGCATCCCCCGCAGGGTGGCGAAGAGAAAGGATTTCTCCTGGGGCCCATTAGCTTATCTCTGCAACCTGGAGAAATCACTTACATTGTTGGGGGTAACGGCAGCGGTAAGTCTACATTAGCCAAACTGATTACGGGACTATATTTTCCTCAATCTGGGTCGATTCATTTGAACGGAACTTTGATTACGGATGACAATCGAGAATGGTATCGTCAACATTTCTCTGCTATCTTCACGGACTTTCACCTGTTTGATAGCTATCTAGGATTCAATCACACGAATCTTGATCGAGAGGTGGAAAGCTACCTGAGACAGTTACAGCTAGACCACAAAGTGCAAGTTAAAGAGGGTGTCTTGTCCACTACTCGCCTTTCGCAAGGACAGCGCAAGCGACTGGCGTTACTGACTGCCTATCTAGAAGATCGCCCGATTTACTTATTCGACGAATGGGCTTCTGACCAAGAGCCGCTGTTCCGAGATCTGTTCTACAAGCAAATTTTGGTCAGGCTGAAGGAACGAGGTAAAACCGTTATCGTGATCACTCATGACGATCGCTACTTCCATCTGGCTGACCACATCATTAAGCTTGACTACGGCAAAATTCAGTCTCATCCCATGCCCGCTTTAGGTCGCTTGAAGTAACAGCAGTATTAAGGTCATCCATAAACCCACAGAACATCTCTGGAGAACAACAATGAACATCGCAGAGCAAGAAGTCAAACAAAAGATTTGGGATGATGTGACTCAGCTGCAAGCAGATTTACAAGCAGCCTTATACAGAATCCTTGAACAGGCAGGCAGCAGAATTCAGCCCGAAAAACAAGAAGAAGTGCAGCAGAAAGTTGAAGGTACCCGCCAGCTCCTAGAACATTTCAAAAGCAGGTATGCCTGAATGGCTCTCGGTCAATCAGTCAATCAATCAGTCAATTAACCAGTCGATGAATGAACGCTAATCTACTCGGCTTTTACTCAAGGAATGGATATGTCATTTGATTCTTTGGATTCCCCCCCCTATTCTCTGCCAGATGTTTCCTCTTCCTCCTATCCGACCAAGCCGTCGAATATCACGAAAGGACTGCTGGGACTCCTCTCTTTACTCCTAATGACAGGCGGTGGCTATCTTGTTTATCAACGGCTGGCAGTGCCACAACAGCAGTCCAATCAGCGTCCGACGGTGGTGCCTGTAGAACGCAAAAACTTATCGGTGACGGTTGCAGCCAATGGCACGATCGAGCCGGAGCAGGTGGTTAATGTCAGTCCTAAAACGGCTGGGGTTCTAACCAAGCTGCTGGTTGAAGAAGGAGATGTGGTCAGCAAAGGGCAAGTGATTGCCTACATGGATGACTCTAATCTGCAAGGACAACTGACGCAAACTCGCGGACAGCTGGCCAAAGCCCAGGCGGATTTAGCCAAGTCGCTAGCCGGTAATCGGACTGAGGAGATTGCTCAGGCTCAGGCGCGGCTAGAGAGCGCTCAGGCAGACCTGAAGCAAGCGGAAGCGGATTTCCAGCGGAATCAAGAGCTGTTTGAGGCAGGAGCGATCGCCCGTCAAGCTTACGATAAAGCCAAAACCGTTCGGGATACTGCTCAAGCTAAGCTCACAGAAGTCCAGCAGGCTTTAGCCCTCTCTCAGGCAGGTTCTCGGCAAGAAGATATTGCAGCAGCGCGGGCCCAGGTGGAATCGGCTGAGGGGGCACTGCAAACCATTCAGGCTCAGATCAGCGATACGGTGATTCGGGCCCCCTTTAGCGGTGTCGTCAGCCGCAAGTACGCTGATCCGGGTGCATTTGTTGCCCCTACTACGGCAGGTAGTTCCGTGTCCTCTGCCACTTCCTCCTCAATCCTGTCCTTGGCTTCGACAAACCGGGTGGTGGCCAACGTAGCGGAGAGCAGCATTGCTCAAATTAAAGTCGGTCAGCCAGTTGTGATTACTGCCGATGCTTATCCGGGGAAAACCTTCCAGGGGCGGGTGTCGCAAATTGCTACTCAGGCGATCGTGGAACAAAATGTCACTAGCTTTGAGGTGAAAGTCTCCCTGGTGGGAGCAGCAGCGCAGCAGTTGCGCTCTGGCATGAATGTCTCTGCCAAATTCCAGGTGGGTCAGCTGCAGAATGTCCTGACGGTGCCCACAGTGGCTGTTACTCGGCAAAACAATGTGACTGGCGTGTTTGTAGGCGCTCCCCATCAGCCGCCCAAATTCGTTGCCATTACCACCGGGGCCACGCTGAACAATCGGACTGAAGTAAAGGCTGGGCTGACTGGCACAGAACATATTTTGATCAATGTTCCGTCTGCGCCTCCCCCTGCATCGGGCTTCTCTTTATCGAACTTGCTGGGAGGCTCGTCAAAAGATGGGCCACCGGGGGGTGGTCCACCGGGCGGCCCAGGCGGCCCGGGCGGCCCAGGCGGATCCGGCGGACCCAGTGGACCACCGGGACAGTAAATCGTCAGACAGTCAGCAGTCGCACAATAGTCAGTCAGGCAACCAGCCATCAGGCAACCAGCTATCAGGCAACCAGTAGTCAGGCAACCAGCCGTCAGCCATTCCTTCAGGAGTTCACCGATGACAATTACTTTACCCCGCAGCGTTGTGGCTAGCCGTCCCCGGTCTGTAGCGGCGATCGAGATTCTGTGTATGGCGATCGAGGCGTTGTGGAGCAACAAACTGCGGACAGGATTGACCATGTTAGGCGTCATTATTGGCATTGCCTCCGTGATTTCGATTACCTCAGTCGGACAGGGCGTTCAAAAAGCGACCGAGCAGCAAATTCAATCTTTGGGAACGGATGTGCTTCAGATTTTTCCGAGCGCAGCCAGAACGGGCGGTATTAGTCAGGGATTGGGGTCTAGCTCAACGTTGACCTGGGAAGATGCCAAAGCGATTCAAGAGCAGTCCCCTGCGGTTCAGGTGGTTTCTGCTTATCTTCAGCGTCCAGGGCAGGTGGTAGCAGGGCAGGACAATCACTCTACTAACATTGTGGGAATTGATCTGAACTACTTAGAAGCTAGAAATACGCACCTGACCCAAGGACGGTTCTTTACTCAGGAAGAGATGGATCAAGCAACGCCGTTGGTCATTCTGGGTTCTACCGTGCAGAATACGCTGTTCAGCGATGGTAATGCCCTGGGTCAGCAGCTGAGAATCCAAGGAAACAGCTACGAAATCATTGGCGTATTTGAACCAAAAGGGTCAGAAGGATCGATCGATCGGGATGATCAGGTGTTCATTCCCCTCTCCAATATGTCTGCTCGGATTGTCGGCAATAATGCCTTGAACGGCATTTCGGTGAATGGTCTGTATGTGAAAGCTAGCAATTCGGATCAGCTCAAAGCTGTTGAATTTCAGGTGACGAACCTGCTGCGTCTGCGCCACAACCTTGCAGCAACTCAGTCAGATGATTTCAGCATCCGCAATCAAACCGATGTCGCCCAAACCTTCACAACTGTTGTTGGACTATTTACAGTGATGGTCGTGGCGATCGCCGGTATCTCTCTCGTCGTTGGCGGCATTGGCATCGCCAATATCATGCTGGTTTCGGTAGTGGAACGAACCCGAGAAATTGGCGTGCGTAAAGCGATTGGAGCCACCAACGCTGCTATCTTGCATCAGTTTTTGGCGGAATCGATCGTGATTTCGATTGCAGGAGGCTGTTTGGGGTTGAGTTTGGGAGTGGCGATCGCCTTTGGAGCTGCTCTGACGCTACAGTTTCCTTTCGTTATTTCGGTTTGGTCTATAGTCTGCGGTTTGGGGCTGTCCTTTGTCGTCGGCTTACTGGCTGGCGTGGTTCCGGCTCGTAATGCAGCCCGACTCGACCCCATTGCCGCACTGCGAAGCGACTAACGTTCTGCGAAGCGACTAACTTTCTGCATCGCTTTGCATAACTAGCGTGCCGTCAGAACTATGTCTTCCCGTAAGGTTGAACCGTTTTAGAACGATGCTACCAGCATTCAAAGCTTACAGTGAAGGATTGAGGGAATCACGATGTCAACCATGATCTGGATGCAGGGAATCACAAAAAATTACCGCATGGGCGAAGTGAATGTACCCGTCCTGAAGCAGATTGATCTCTCCATTGAGCAGGGCGAACTGGTTGCCATTATGGGCGCATCAGGTTCTGGTAAATCTACCTTGATGAACCTGATCGGCTGTTTAGACCGACCCACCACCGGACACTATGTTTTAGCCGGACAGAACCTCACAACTCTCAGCAATGATCAACTCTCCTATATCCGCAATCAACGCATTGGCTTTGTCTTTCAGCAATTCAACTTGCTGTCGCGCTCCACCGCTCTAGAGAATGTCATGCTGCCCATGGTTTATGCTAATGTTCCCCGGCAAAAGCGGCGGCAGCAGGCAATTCGGGCATTGACACAGGTAGGATTGGGCGATCGCTTGTTCAACCGTCCCAGTCAGCTCTCAGGTGGACAACAGCAAAGAGTGGCGATCGCCCGCGCATTGGTTAACCGGCCGGCCCTGGTCTTGGCCGATGAACCAACAGGCGCATTAGACACGGAAACCTCTCAAGAGGTAATGAATTTGCTCCATCAACTGAATCAGCAAGGCATCACGATCGTCATTGTCACCCACGACTCAGAGGTGGCTGCTCAAACCAAACGAGTTATTCGAGTGCAAGACGGTTCCATTCTGCCCTGATAGGCTACGCCCATTAAAACTGGCTCTGATTCAAGTGCATTAGTCTTTTTTTTCATCAACAACAACAGCAACAACAACAGGAGAAATACCATGGCTAACAGTACCTTCACTACGGCTCGCAATCTTGGTTTTTTGGAGCGGGGTGGTGCCAGAAGCATTCAAGTTAAAGATTCATTGGGTGGCTCCAATCGGACGGATGTCTTCAGCTTTACCATTCAGCCCGGTAATGCCTTGAAGGTGAGAAGTTCATTTCAGGCTCAGGGGGGTAAAGTCAATTTTTCATTTTTTGCCAAAAATCCGATGAGCGGTGAAATTACAAAATTTGCGGGCACCAAAAAGGTATCTGCCAAAGGTTCGGGCGATATTGCGGTTCCAGCGATACCGGCAGATGCACCGCCCCTGGACTGCTACATTTCGTTTGACAAGCCGACAAAGAATCTGAAATACCAGTTTAAGTTGACTGCTATTTAGTCCCTGGACTGGTTTGGGGATAAGCCTCTGGATCAGCCTCTGAGGGGCTACCCCGCCGCATCAGCCGATTGACGACTTGACATCAAATCAAAGCTTGAAACAAAATAAAGTATCGCGATATATCGTGATACTTTATTTGGCGAAGGAGAAAATTTTATGTACGATCGCGGCAGACGCTCGCACCATCGTCCTGAAGGGGGGCATCATTACCCAGAGGGTAGACATCGTGAACATTCTGGACATCATCGTCCTGAGGGCGGCCGGGGCGGCAGTCGATTTGGCAATCCGGGTAGAGCCAAACGGGGTGAAATGCGTTACGTGCTTCTAGATGCACTTCGCGATGCGCCCAAGCATGGCTATGAGATTATGAAAGCCCTGGAGGAGCGATCGCTGGGTCAATATACGTCTAGCCCTGGCACCATCTATCCCACCTTGCAGCATTTAGAAGACTTGGGGTTAGTGAGAGCCGATCAAGATAGCGATCGCCGGATTTACCACCTGACTGAAGCCGGACAAACTGAGTTAGATGCCCATGCAGAAGCGGTAGAGGCCTTTTGGGCTCGGCTCGATCGCCCCGATCTATCGTCGCTCAGCCAGTCTGAGCTTGGGTTTCTTCAGGAAGAATTAGACTATCTATCGCAAACCATCTGGAATGGATTGCGCCCTGCTGTAGCCCAAAATGACCCCGGAATGATTCGACGCGTTCGTCTTGCGGTGGAGCAATGCCGCAATGAGATCCGCCGCATTATCACGGAACCCGGCAGTGCAGCCGAAAATCCTGAACCTTAATCCTGGCGGAAAGTCCACCAATAAGCATGATTTAGCGCAGGCGATCGCGATCAGCATCCACAACGATGTGCTTGCTGGGGTGTTCGACCCTACTCTGGTTAGGTACAGGCTGACGACCTCCAAAAAAGGGGTGTCGTCAGAATCCATAGGGCTCAATTAAAGCGATTGGTTTTTGAAGAGTCTGAGGCAATCATAAAAGACTGATCTACAGAGGATGCAAGAT
>DATNOY010000658.1:0-7387 GCA_036703495.1 Coleofasciculaceae cyanobacterium | reverse complement strand
TTCTGTCCCGGACAGTTGACTGTAACTTGCTGCCCGATGTTTTTGGTGTTGTCGAGTTTGGGCTGCAGCTTCAAGACCTGATCTTGGGAAGAACCCACTGCAATAATTTTTAGCAATTTGAGCGTAGCCATCTAGGTTATTGCTCCACTTCATAACGAATCTCTATCGTACTGTCAGCATCAATTTTGAAAACTCGCCCATCCTCATCGTCCAACGGCATGATCATCGGATTGCTTTTATAGATCACCCGATTGTCTAAGTTTTGTAGAAACAGCCGTTTATCATTTGAGCTAAATTTGACGATCGCCGCATTGACTTTGGGAGTCTTTTTACGCGGAAATGCTTTGACGCCGGTGCCGCTCACCTCAATCGGATCACCGATTTCGATATCTTCCAATTTAGGCTGCAATCTCAGCGTCGTGGAACAGTTTTTGTAAACAATTTGCTTGAGTTTAAGGGTTGCCATCCGGAATGTCCTATGAATGCTGCTCAACCATCGTTCAGTTGGCATAGCCATAGCCTCACCAGGACGACAGGGCATCGGGTAATCCACGCCTGGTATCTTCCTAGTGACATGCCATAGCCAGAAGTGCTAAGTCCAACTACAAGCACTATCTGGCAAATTTATAAAGATTTGTAGTACCCCGTCGGGTACTTTTGCCGCACCCACTCAGGTTGGCAGATTCCAGCGG
The DNA here is from genome assembly GCA_036703495.1 of Coleofasciculaceae cyanobacterium. Classification (GTDB taxonomy): domain Bacteria; phylum Cyanobacteriota; class Cyanobacteriia; order Elainellales; family Elainellaceae; genus Drouetiella. The sequence goes on along the minus strand of DATNOY010000658.1, from coordinate 6,695 downwards.
ATCTCAACAGCTGGGTAGCAACTATGCCACCTTCTACTGTTTAGTCACCAATTGTTTAGTCACCAATTATTTAGTCACCAATGTCCAACCCTCGGCGGTACCCAGGATATCTGGAGATTTCAGCCCGGCTAACGTGGGTGCATCAACCAGTAAATAAGGCTGAGGCTCTCGACGCCATAGGCGTTTCAGCTGTTTGGCATCGGCTGGCAGAATGGGGCGATCGCTATAGAAATTTAGCGACGGGCGATGGTAGGGGTAGGAGGTGTAGAGAGGGGAATGGGCAGGAACCTGCTGCGTCAACGCTGCAACCGGCTTGACCGGATAGGCTTCTGCCAATTCCCAGACCCAATGGCTGGAAGCCACAAACAGCAGCAGCGCCACATAAGTTCCCCAGATCAACACCGGCAAAAATTGGGAATCGCCTTGTGCTAGCAAAATGGCTACGGCTGTCATCGTCAGGCCGATCGCCCCCAACACCAGCTGCACATCCGCCTGCACCGGCACACTCCACCAACCAAAATAAACAAATCCTGCCCAACCGGCCACAGCGATCAGGGCAAAAAGTCCTGGCCAAATTCGGGCGTATTGGGGAGCCGGAAACTGCTTGACGCCAATATGTTGGCCCTGTTGCCACAGTTCTGCAACCGCCGCCCCTGTCAGGAGCGCTAGAGGCGGATAGAGCGGCAAGCTGTACCAGGGCAGCTTGGTAGACATGAGCGAAATAGCCACCAGATAAAGGCCGCTCCACACAATGGCTAATTTTGCCCAACTCAACGGGCGGTTTTGCCACGCCAGCCGCACCCCCAGCGGCAGAAACAAGATCCAGGGGACGCCATACTTCAACAGCTCCACCAGGTAAAACCACGGCGCACCGCCATGGTTTTCCACATCCGTCCAGATGCGCTGCAGCGACTGATCGACCAAATTATTGCCCACAAACAGCTGCCCATAGTGCAGCCACTGGGCTCCATACCACAGCCCCACCGGCACAGCCCCCAACCCCAGCCCCAGCCAGAGATAGGGCAGTTTTAGCAAGCGTGGGGTATCCCAAGCCAAAAACAGCAGCACGATCGCCCCCAACAGAATTCCCACCATCACCCCTTTGCTCAAGCAAATTGCTCCAAAGCTCAGTCCGATCAGCAGGGTATAGCGGTAGTCCCGACGCGATCGCACCGTACCTAGCATCATCAGCAATAGGAAGCACAACACGGCTCCATCCAGCATGGCCAACCGGCCGTTGCGAACGACGGGTAGCGAGGTGAGATAAATCAAGGCTGCAAAAACAGCCGCAGAACGCCGATGAAACACTTCCCGACCGACTGCATAAAGTAAAGGTACTGAAAGGGCTGTCAGTAAGGCTCCGGGCAGACGGGCGCTCCATTCCGTAATGCCACCCCAGCGATAGGCGACGGCGATCAGCCCATGTACCAAGGGCGGCTTATTCAGGTAGGGCTGACCCCAAAGCGTGGGGAATAACCAGGTTGAACTAGAACTCTGGGCAATCTCGCGAGCCACCTGCGCCACCAGCCCTTCATCCCAATCCCGTAGCGCCACCCCGCCCAAATTGACCGTAAAAAGAGCGATCGCCGCAAGCCATAAGCCTCCATACCAGGCCCGGTCTATTTGGCGATCGCTCCATTGAAAACGCATGAGCTGCAATTAAAGCGTTGGACTAAAGCCCTAAGATTCCCGACTCAGCGCGGTCTCTACTTGTTTGAATTCCTGAGCCAGCCGCTTTTTCAGCTTCTCAGGTACAGGACGGTTGGGATAAGAGCTATAGTGCCCGGCCAGAGAGTTAAGCGCCGTCCGCATGGTAGTAAAAGAATTGAGCTTAGACAAGCCGCCATCTTTGCGATAGCGGGAAAAGAAATCATTGATTTGGCTTTTGGCTTCGGCTTGAGCAGAAGCTTTTTCTGGCGCGTCAACCGGCAGTTCTAGCGCAGTCTTCAGAGTTTGGATCAAGCTAAGCGTATCTTGGCGATAGTTGCCACTCAAGCCAGTGGGTGAGCCAGAGCACCCCATTAAACCTACCACCAGCACCAGAGCCAGAGCCATGAAACGCGACAAAAACTTTTTCATATAACCTCAATGAGAAAGCGCAACCACCGTTTTCTCCCATCCTGAGCTAACCAGTGGGGATCAAACGCTCACCTGACATCTTATCTTGATTAGGGGACACTTGATTGGAGGATAGAGCGATTGGGGGATGAGGGGGATCAGCCTTCTTCAGCATTGGTCATCCTTTCTTTCTTCTCCCGCAGCTTCAGCAAAATTTCAGCATGGACTTCTCGCGTAATCGGGTAGAAGTACGCCAGAATCAAGCCGCCAATCAACGCCAGCGTCGGTAGGGGACCGATCGCCAAACGAATGGCCGTTAAAGCGCTTTCCGGCTGTACGGGTGCCGGTTGCCCGGCAGCACTTTCAATAAACCCCGCCAAATTTAAAGCCTGACCAATCACAAACAGACCGATCGCCAGTCCCACCTTTTGCAACAGCACCATGAACCCGTAGAAGACCCCTTCGCGCCGTTGTCCGGTATTCAGCTCATCCAGCTCAATTACATCGGGAATCATCGACCAGGGAATGAGATAGGCTGTAGACACCCCAATACCTGCCATGATTGCCAGGGGATATAACCAGGCCGTCTGATGGGGCTGTAGGAAAAACAATCCACCTTGGGCAATAATCCACAGCACCATGCCCATAAAATAAACCGCTTTTTTGCCCACTCTGGCGCTAACGGCACTCCAGACAAACAGCATCAGTAAAGCAGTGGCTTGCACCGCCAGTGCCACCAATGTAAAAGTGCCCGCAGATAGCCCCATCCAATTGACGACAAAGTAGGGCAAGATGGCTGCCGTGATCTGCACCCCTAACCAGGAGCAAAGATAGATGCCAATGACGAAGAGAAAAGGACGATTGCTAAAGGCAATTTTGAGCTGCTCTAGAAAAGGCAGTGACTCTGAAGCATCGGGTAGTTCTGCCGATCGCAATGCCACTGACCGACTGCGTCCGATTGTGCCAAACACGCACCAGTAGAGGGGTACTGTAGAAAGCAGGGCACAGATCCCCCCCAACACCTGATATTGCTGTTGCGGATCGGTCACCTTTTGGAAAATCACCTGGGCTAAAATCAGCGAGAAAATGCTGCCGCCGATTGAGAAAGCAAACCGAAAACTGTTGAGGCTGGTGCGTTCGTTATAATCTTGGGTCAACTCTGGAGTCAGTGCCGTATAGGGCAGATTGACCATGGTATAGAAAGTGTTAAACAGAATAGCAATCAGGATGTAGTACCAAAACAACCCCCACTGATTAGCTGCCGCATCGGTGCCAAACTTGGGCACAATCCACTGTAGGAAAAACGTGATGCCAAACGGGACAGCTCCCCACAGCATCCAGGGATAGCGCCGTCCCCACTTCGCAGAGCGGGTGCGATCGCTCATCATGCCGACAATCGGGTCATTAATGGCATCCCAGATTTTACTAATCATCAGAATGCTGCCTGCCAAGCCTGCATTGAGTCCTGCCACGCTGGTAAAGAAAAACAGCAGAAAAAAGGCCAGGATGTTGGCAGTAATGGCAGGCCCTAAATCCCCAGCTCCATAGGCCAGTTTGGTACTGAGGTTCATCGGCGGATCGGGCAGAATTGAGGGGGGTGAGTGCTTCATAGTGGGGGTAAACACAACAGATTCATTAAACCAGACTTCCCAGAGATGACTCTGATCTTGACTTATTTGGTTAAGCAATCGACCTCAAGAATTGTGCATCCTGTTGCCTTGCCTCGCCGCCCATCACTGTCCGCCGCCCACCATGCCCTAAAATAGACTCTCAGCTAGCATGAGGAGTCGCCAGTAATGGCATCGCCAAAAGTGAAATCGCTGATCCAGGTTATTCGTAAAGCGGGACTTTCTGAATCAGAACTGCGAGAGCTAGAGAAGCTAATTGCCCGTCTGTCGCCCGAAGATGGGCGATCGGGTCAACTCTTGAATGACCTCCCACCCAAAATGCCCACGCATCCCGATGAGCTGAATCGGGCCATTTGTCTTTTAGGCAACCGGATTACCTCCGATCTAAAAGACAAAGCTCGCCAGGAATTAATGCTGTTGTTGGGGGTTTACCCCACCCTGGAACAGGCAGGAACCTGGAAACAAGTATTGACCAAAAAGTATAAAGCGGAATTTGCGGCCTCTGAGCCACCCGAGGCGACTCCGCCGTCTCCGTCCAAACTATCTCAACCTAAACTGCCTCCCTCGAAACTATCTCAATCTAAACCGGCTCAATCTAAACCGGCTCAATCTAAACTGGCTCAACCCAATAAGCAGAAAAAGAACAAGATTCAAGAGCAGGTTCAACACTTTAATGAAGATGCCGATTTTCTCGATCGCATTGGGCTAGGACATCTTGCCATCAAGCTAGATGTTTCCGACAGCGAAGATGACATGGGGATTTAGAGACAGCGTCCTTGACCCAAGCCTGGATTGCATTGAATCCCCCCTCCTCAGCCAAAAACTATTCTCTAGATCGATACACTCACTGCGAAGCCTAGTCCATGATGACCTCACATTGAGTTGCTGGAAAAATAGAGAATATGAAAGCAAGTCGGGCTTTGAGGCTCTTGCAAGAAACCATTACTGAATGGAATGAAGATAATGTGCCGCTTTTGGCAGCAGCATTGGCATACTACACCGTATTCTCTTTAGCACCCCTTCTGGTGATTGCGATCGCCATTGCTGGGGCATTTTTTGGAGAAAACGCTGCCCAGCAAGAAATTGCCGGACAAATTCAGGGCATGGTGGGCAGGGATGGAGCAGAAGCAATTCAGACCATGATTCAAAATGCGCACAAACCTAACTCAGGCGGAACCATTGCCACTGTTTTGGGTGTGATCACCTTGCTGCTGGGTGCTTCAGGCGTGTTTGGTCAGCTGCAGACTGCCCTCAACACCATTTGGGAAGTTAAGCTCAAACCCGGACGAGGACTGAAAGGGTTTGTTCAAACCCGTTTCCTATCGTTTGCCATGGTGCTAGTCATCGGCTTTTTGCTCCTCGTTTCTCTGATCTTATCCGCTGTGTTAGCAGGAGTTAGCCACTTTTTTGGCAATATGCTTCCCGGTTTCGCAGCCATCGGCGAAGGGCTGAACTTTGTTATTTCTTTTGGAGTCACGACGTTTTTATTCGCAGCTATCTACAAATTTCTACCGGATGTCAAAGTTCCCTGGAAGAACCTGTGGGTAGGTGCAGCAGTGACCGCTTTATTATTCACCTTGGGTAAATTTCTGATCGGGCTATATTTGGGCAATAGCGGTATCAGCTCAACCTATGGGGCAGCGGGGTCGCTAGTCGTGATTCTAGTCTGGATATTTTACTCTGCTCAAATTCTGTTGATTGGAGCGGAGTTTACCCAGGTTTATTCCAAATATCGCGGACTGCCCATTGAACCTTCTAAACATGCCATGAAAATCTCCAAGGAGAAAAATTGAATATCCTTCCGTTACACAAAAATATCAAGTCAATTTGTTGAAATTTGCTGACATTGATGCCCTAAAATTTGACAGACACATCCCCCCTAGGATAGAAAAGTTGAGGAATAGATTCATGAAATAAATCTGAACGGGGGATGAATGAATCAAGAGAATTGCACCATTATCTTCTGGAGCGTTTTGCTGTGTCTCATGACAGGCACCATTGCCGGACTCAGCGATCGCCTTCTCTTAGGTAAGCATATTTCCCCTTTAGACGGCTTAGTGGCTGGGGGTGGAGCGGTAGGGTTGATGTTTTTGCACGCCAAAATTGAATCCAGCGAAGACCTGAAATCATAGCAGGGCTTTAAGAACTCGGCTATTTTCTGAGAATTCTTGCTGAATTGGGCTTTTAAGCCCAGTTCTATTCGGCTGATGCCCCGGATCAGGGGTGGAAGCCGTCAAATTCTTTGCTTAAATCTTAAGAAAATATTTCTACGAGCCGATTTCTATCGCAATTTGCAACGCAGTCCAGCCTAGATTATTTTTTGAAAGCTTTGCTCCGCAAAGCTTTCAAAAAATAATCTGACTTTAGGCGAGTGCCCACCGCTACATACGGGCAAATCTGCAAATCACGCTTTAAACCTCCCCTCAGTCTTCAGCATTTAGACAGAGTTGGGCTATGCCTGGGGTGCAGTTTTTAACCTAAAAAGGTGCGCTATAACCATGGATAGAGCTACCTACAAAGCCGGTCGCACTATTCAGTCTGACGTAGCTCATCTAACGCAACGGTAGGTTCAAACGCTGATCTTTAGCATCTTGCACTCTGGCATCTATAGAACGGGAGAAGACTGATGAATCATCGTGTACGAGAAATTCTTAGCTGGTACGGTAGTGACAATCCAGGCACGCTAACCAATTTGGCTCGGCTCCTGAATCATGGCAAGCTAGCCGGGACAGGTAAGCTAGTGATTTTACCTGTGGATCAAGGGTTTGAACATGGGCCGGCCCGCAGTTTTGCCCCTAACCCGCCAGCTTACGATCCGCGCTACCATTTTGAACTGGCGATCGCAGCAGGTTGCAACGCTTATGCAGCGCCTCTAGGCTTTCTGGAGGCAGGAGCCCGCGAATTTGCTGGCGAAATTCCTTTAATCCTCAAAGTCAATGACCATGATGTGTTGTTAGACGAAAAAGATCCAACACAGGCCCTCACGGGCAGCGTACAAGATGCGCTGCG
>DATNOY010000657.1:0-2512 GCA_036703495.1 Coleofasciculaceae cyanobacterium | reverse complement strand
GTGATCTTCGACGCAGATTTTATTCCTACAAGAAACTTCCTGTCTCGCACAGTGGGCTTTTTCCAAGATCCTCAAGTAGCGTTAGTGCAAACCCCCCAAACGTTTTATAATCCCGATCCTGTGGCGCTAAATCTGGGACTAGAAGACGTCCTGACCCCCGAAGAAGAAGTCTTTTATCGGCAAATCCAACCGTTTCGGGATGCAGCGGGTGGTGTGATTTGTTCGGGCACCTCTTTTGTAGTGCGGCGATCGGCGCTGCTAGAAATTGGCTGTTTTTTTACGGAATCCCTAAGCGAAGATTATTTTACTGGAATTCGGCTGGCTGCCCAGGGATACCGACTGGTGTATTTGAATGAAAAGTTAAGTGCAGGTTTAGCAGCCGAGAATGTTGCCGCTTTAGCCCTACAACGCCTGCGCTGGGCTCAAGGAACGCTACAGGCGTTTTTCGTGAGTGCCAATCCGATTACAATTCGGGGTCTACGCCCCATCCAACGCCTAGCGCATCTAGAGGGGCTGCTGCACTGGTTTACCAGTATTTCCCGCTTAGGACTCTTGCTAATCCCCCTAGCATATGCTTTTTTGGGGGTAATTCCGATTCGTGCCACTTCTGCGGATGCTCTCTACTACTTCCTACCCTACTTCCTGGTGCAAATCACAGCAACATCCTGGTTGAATCATCGTTCTCGTTCGGCATTACTAGCCGATATTTATTCACTGATCCTCTGCTTTCCTCTGGCACTCACTGTGATTCAGGTGATGCTGAATCCATTCGGTAAAGGGTTTAAGGTTACGCCTAAAGGAGGAACAAGCGATCGCTTTACCTTCAACTGGCGACTTGCCGTACCGTTAATGGTTTTATTTAGCACCTCAGCGACTAGTTTGTGGGTCAATTTAGGAGTCTACACAATGAACGGTATGGGGCAGCCTAACCTGCCGCAGGAAGTGGCTGAACGGCTGAAAGGACTGGACTTGGGATTGTTCTGGAGTTTTTACAATCTGCTGATGTTGAGCGTCTCTCTGCTGATTTTGGTAGATGTGCCGCGCCTGTCGTCCTATGAATGGTTCAAACTCCGCCGCACAGTTAGATTACAAGTAGGAGAACAGGTCTTGTGGGGAGCCACGACCGTACTTTCTGAAATTGGGGCAAAAGTCGCGTTAACGCAACCGGATTTCCTGCAATTGAGTTTCTCAGATAGGAACTCAACCGAAACTCGACCAGTTCAACTGAAATTGATGGAAGAAGATCTGGTAATTTCAGGAAAAATTACGGGTTGTAGCAGGCAAGGGGAGGTGCGAGTGATCCAGGTTGACTTTGCACCGCTCAATTTAGCTCAGCATCGTCAGCTGGTAGAAATACTATTCTGCCGTCCAGGGCAATGGCAGAGTCGTTGTGCCCCCGGAGAATGGCGATCGCTGTGGCTGCTGCTGAGAATTTTGCTGCACCCCCGGATTGTGTTCGATCGGCAGCCAGAGATGCATGCTATCACTGTCACCCAAGGTTAGCGATCGCGTTTGAGGTTAGAAGAAGACCCAGGGATTTGTCAAAGGAGATGCGCGAAACCCTGCTGGGGTATTTTGCGACCGTTGAGTCAATCTATCCTCCCATAAGCCTTTTGAACGATGTGTAAACGTTATTTTTAAGATTTTATAGATCTTGCAAGAGCCGATCTATGAAGTGAGAATTTATGGCCAATTTGATTGATACTGCTGCCAAGGCGGGTTCTTTTAAGACCTTGATCAAAGCGATCGAGGCAGCAGACCTGGTTGATCTGCTGAACAGCCCTGGACCTTTCACAGTCCTTGCCCCTTCAGATGATGCTTTTTCTCAGCTACCTGCGGGAGTTTTGGAGAAACTACTGCTCGATTTGCCAAAGCTGAAGCGAATTTTGATGTATCACATTCTATCGGGCGATGTTCGTTCTGACGATTTAGCAGAAATTGACGAAGCTCCCACAGAGGAGGGTTCTATTGTTGCAGTAGAGCGATCGAATGGGAATGTCAAAATTAACGATGCTCAAGTGATGAAGACCGATGTGTTAGCAGATAACGGTGTCATTCATGTGATCAATCAGGTTTTGGTACCCGGAATTTTAGAAGATACTTTGTAATCCTCCAGGAAAGGCTCTGATTCGGTGATATAGGTGCCGAAAAATTTTTGAGAGCAAGCAGCCCTCATAACAATTAAACAGGTAATAATTAGATAGGGTGCAGGGGTTCTACTCCTGCACCCTATCTGATTTAAGCGCGTAGCGCTATAGAATTTTTTGAGGAAAGTTCTACTGAAGCTTTACAGCGACAACAGTCCTAGTAGGGTTCCTGCTTAGTAGTATTGCACTCAACACCAGAAGTTAGTCTAGTTCAATGGGGCTGTTGTTCTGGCTTGCAAAGGCGGCATCACCACTTTTTTAGCCAAGCCCAATGTTCTTAATACTTGAATAGCCCACCAAGTGATATCGATTTGCCACCACTGCCAACCGGCCTTAGCAACGCGAGGATAAGCATGGTGGTTGTT
>DATNOY010000656.1:0-6546 GCA_036703495.1 Coleofasciculaceae cyanobacterium | reverse complement strand
ATTGCAGCAGCGTTGAGGGTGGGGGTGGGTCGATCGATTCAATCAATTGAGTTCGCAGATCGGGTGGAGCAGCCGTGAAGGTGGGTTGGGGCAATTGCGGCAACGTTTGGGTTGCGGTGTGGACTAAAGTCAGCAAATAGCCAAAGGGACAGGTTTGGCGGCAGTCTTCATCGGGGTAGGGTAGCGTGAGATGATAAGGCGATGAGAATTCAGCATATCCCTGTAAACTCCAGTTCGGCTGAGCCAGATTCCGCCGAGCTGCAGTAAACACGCCATCCGATTCATACACTTTTTGCTCATCTGAATTCAGCCCCTGGTACAAAGTGCCAAACACAAACCAGGTCTGATGGGTTTGAACGGCAGCGCGAATTTTTTCTGCCAGGACAGCATCCGCCACCGGATTGGCATCTTCGGGTTTAAACAAATAGTCAATACTAATGATCTTTAGCTGAGGATTGCGGCTGGAGAGGTGATCCACAAGTTCAGCCAGATAGTCGGCTGGCATCGGCTGGGCAGGCTTTTTCAACCGAGTTTCAATGTCTTTCACCGATGGGTCATCCACCTGAATCAGCGCCACCGGAGGCACCTTGACTTTGGCAGCTAAATTGTGTGGGCTAACCTGCCCAATCGGAGGCACTTGCCCAGAGGCATCTCGATAGATCGCCTGAACGGCCAGCCGCGCATCTAGCAACACACTCTGCACGGGCGGCAAAACGCTGAGCACCAGACAAAGGGTCAAGGCGATCGCCTGGGTCAGTCCGGGCATCCAGCGTTTCCAATGGGGGGGCGACAGCCGGAAGGGCGTGGCACTGGGATGGCAAAACAGCGATGGAATCAGGTAGGCCGAGGGGTAGGTATGGATTTTATTCAGCTTCAACAGTTGGCAGGCCGCCAGCAAGGAAGCTTGTACATCCTGGTAGCGGCCCAAATGGTGCAAAAATTCTGTCAAAAACTCCTGGGCCACCCGGTTATGGATCGGTTCGCGCATAATTGCCACCTGACTCAGCCCCACGCGATCGATCAGCGACTCGGCAATGTTCAGCCCTTCGCAAGAATTAAACAAAGCAAACTGCAACCCCCGATCGCGGGCGAGTTTCAGCTGAGCTTCAATTTCTCGAATGTACATGGAAACTCCAGGCGCAATGCCCAGTTCGCCGCCGCCAGTCTGGGATTCGTTGCTATGTCCGGCAAACAGCAGAATATCCCAACCTTGCTCATCAGCAATAGCCTGCGCAATCGTGGTTTTAACTTCTAGTGAATTTTGCCCACGCTGCCAGCCAACAAACTGCACGTCCGCCAGGCGATCGATCGACTGTACAGCCTGCCGATCGGCTTGAAAATTCAACCCCGTATCATCCCCCAGGATCAGCAACACTCTCGGTCGGCCCTGCCGCTGCCGCAAGTCTGTGGGCAGCTCTTGATGAATATTGGACGGCGTCCGCACCCAGCGAATTCCGCTCACCCCAAATTCTGCACCAATTTCCCAGGCTTCCCAGGGAAATTTAGCGAGCGCCAGCGGATGACAGGTGAGAAATACTAATGCGCCCGCAGTGTCCCCTGCCGTCTGTCCTGCAGCGTTCTGCTCCGCAGCCTGCCGACCGGCCCGAGCAATCTCTGTACGAATCTTGAGCAGTTCACCCTGTCCTAACCACTGGTGAAATTCAGACATCAATTCTGCCTCAGCCCGCACCAATCGACCATGCCAATCGATCGCCCCGACGCTGCCGCTAATCGATCGCCCCCGGAAGGGGGGAGCATCCGCCGCCGCAGAGTCAGATCCAGTGGGCGGCATATGTTTGTAATAGCCCAGATAGGCCCATTGCCAATTTTCGTAGCACTCCGTCAGGCTGGCTGGATAATCCAACGTGGCATCCCGGCGGCGTTCTCGTCCCCAAGACAGCTCAAAAAAGCAGGCAGTTTGCTGAACTTGCTGAACTTTTAATCGCAGGGTAATTGGCATAGCGCGAGGCTTCAGGAAGAGTAGCTTTAATAAAAATTAACTTAAAAAGCATTAGACCGTTTCGGGTTCAAACTCGTATATCAAAGTGGTGATAATAGCTTGATTCAAGCTGAGCGTGATTTGAAACTGTTCATTCCACTCGCCAATCACCTGAGCATACAAATAGCTGTTATTACGGCGTTCATCCAAAACTTCCTCCACCAAAACCTGAGTCTGGTCTCTCACTTCTAGCTTCACCCCAAAAGGCGGCCGAGCGTTGGGTTGTGCCCCCAAAACCAGCAGCAAAACCCATTCTTCATCACCAGGTCGGGTAGGAGCGGCAGCCGGAATCGTCCAAATAATTGTGTAGAGACGCAGATCTAAATTTCCCCACTGCAAATCCTGGTAGGTGCCGCGGGCAGCCGTCGGAATTTCAATGCCCCCCGCCGCCAAATCGGCTCTGACCCCATCCAACCCTCTGGCACTCCGAAAGGCAGACATCGTGTTGGGCATCAACATCAGAGAAAGTGCCTGAGCGGTACTATCTAACTGGTCTCGCAACCAGCAGGCTGCATTAATCGCAGCGCGACCGATGGCAGGTTGAGGCATTAGCTCTGAAGCGAGCCAGCGGCTCAACTCGGGACTGCTCAAAAGCAGAGATCCCTCAGCCCAGGTCAGGACTTGCCAGAGTGTGCGTTTTTGGCTGCGGAGTTGGGGCAATACGGCAGCTATTTTTTTTTGTAAGATGGCTTTGGCCTCCGGTTGTGCTGTAGTCTGGGCGATCGGCAAAACAATAGAACCTGGTTCCAGGCAGCGTAACCCCAAGAGCAGTGCATCCGGTTCTAAGATGTGCTGCAACGGCAGGGCATAGTGCCAATCCAGTTCTACGGGCAAAGAATCAGCCTGTTGAGCAAGATCGTCGTAGCTGCAGCCGCCCTGCACCCGCACCTGCTCCAACTCTTCTAACACTTCCACCCAGACATACCAATGAGCCGCAAATTCAGGCAGATCCAGCACCGCTCTGGGCAAGCTGAACTGAGTGTCAGTAAGACTGCCGATCGCCAGTACGCAAACCTTAAATTCTCCGACCTGAAGCTGGCAGACAGCGTTAATCAAGCTGGCATAGAGCGGCTGTCGGATGGAGCATTGCTGATCGGTAAACGTCAGTTCCGGAGCCCGTTGGTGCAGCCATTGCTCAAAGCCCAGCAGCGCCAAGCCGTTCAGATAAACCTGCCACTGCTGCTCCGGATCCTGAACAGACTGGCTCCAACGGCTAGCCTGTTGGATATGTGCGGGGAGTAGCGTCACCTCTCCACCTGGCTGCGTTTCCCAGTCGAGCAAATCGGCAAATTCTGAGGTCATCGGTAAATTAGACATGGTTCGTAGGCACTCCTAACGCATCTAAATAGTGGCAAAGTCTCAGGGCAAATAGGCTAGACAGGGGGCGATGACGGACGGCACTGGCTTCAGCCACCGTCGCTTGAATCACAGTTTCAACTTCTTCCTGAAGAACTTGTTCTAGCCGCTGATCCCATCCCTTCAGGCGATCGAGGCTGTCAAACTCCCTCACCAGATTAGGAACGCGATCGCGTAGAGCCGCTAGCCACCGCTGGCGAACATCCGTGCGAAACTCAGGCAGTTGCAGCAGCCGACTGACTTGAGACTGCCCGCCTAAATTGACCTGCGGGGCAATTTCGGTCATAGAAAGTCCCTGGCAATGCAGCAGTTGTAAAGCGGTAAGAAACTGGCTGGGCGTCCGTTTGCGGGGTAAGGTAGCCAGGCGATCGCGCGTGACCTGATCCAGAGTGGTATCTAGCCCTGCCAAAAAGATCTCGCGATAGCGTTGCAGCAACGCAGTTTGGGCTTCTGCCTCATCACTTGGATCGGGTGCCTGCATCTGATTCACAACCGTTTGTACCGTAGGTTCTTCGATTGAGGTAAATTGCAAACTGCCCCCTTTCCGAACAGCAATGCGATATTGCCGTAATTTGCTGGCTAAGGCTTGTAGTTGATGTAAGACCGCTTCTGGCTGAGGCAAAATTCCTGCTTCAGCCGATCGCGACTGCATGACCTGAGCGATTTGCACCAATTGCTCTGATGTCGGAGGCTGGCAGCGTCCTGCCGATTGAGCCAGACGTTGCTGAATCCGGGCTTGACGATAAATGACGTGGTAGCTATGTAGGAGAACCATGGCGCGTTCAATTTCGACCTGAGAGAACGAATGAAACTCACTGAGAATCCGGGTCAGCTGCTTAGGCTGTGTATCATTCAAGATGGCCCAATCGCTAACTAGATAGACCCCTTGTTCCAGCAGAAACTGCCCTAACTCGTCATGCCGCCTCACCAAACGATTCACCCAGGTACTGAGCCCCGCTTTACTGGGGTCATAGCTGTCGAGAATCTTGGAAGCCAACGATTTATAGGCGCTCGAGGGACGATGGCTCGGGACTAGCACATCATCCAGGACATAAGGCAACAGGTCATTACGGGTAAACCCATGCTGACTGCCAAACTGATTGGCTAGCTGCTGACAGATCGCATCAATTTGATGAGAAATGAAGCAACGCAAACAGATTTCCGCTAGAGCCGCAGGGCGATCGCCTAAACTAGGTTCAACCCGCCGCATTAGATCCACACACTGCCGCTGAATTACAGCATCTGGCACCTCCAACTGCCCGGTAAATTCAGCAAACTGCTGTTGAAAGAAGTGCTTGGCATCTGCCACTTCTTCCACCCGGCGTTGCCCGGTGGTATCCAGTCTGACTAGCCGCCAATAGCGTGATGAAGATCCCATAGGGGTCGCGTTTCCTTCTGTCTGCCTATTCTTACTTCTGGAGTCACCAGGTTTATGCAATCCTCATTTTAGGCTTTCAGTTGGGCTTTACAGGGGGCGATCGCTAGAAAACTCAATAGTTTTGATCGGTTCCGCTCAAGGGCTGGAATGGAGCTGAAATAGGGCAGGGAAACGGGGGGAACGAGTAGATCTTGGCTTCAATCCAGCGATCGTTTGAAGTGTGAGCGAAACGCTCCATTTCTGCCATCCTGTACTAGGGTCACCCATTCCCTATTCCCCTTTCTCCATTGCTTCAAGGCATCTGTGGGACAGGAGCATCAGATTCCGTAATGATGCGGCGGATCGCAGTCTTATTGCAGTAAAGCCGCTCTTTATTGAGTTGGATGATGGAAATTTAAGTACCGACGGTTCAGCTAGCGGGCGCGGTAATCCAGGATACCTATGGGCTACGCAACTACAGCGCTTTGCGTTGGATGAAGTGTAGGTACTACCTGTAGCTGACGCAATTGAAAATTGCTGTAGATTAGGACAAGCGGGCGGGAGAGCGCAGACCTCAGCCAAGGGTTTCACGGGCACCCCGTCTGATCTGGATGAGGATTACTATATTTAAGGACACTGTGAACCGTTAGATTTTCCTAAGCAGCTCAAGGTCAGGATAGGAGCATAAATAGCTAGGCTATATCCTTCTCGGAATAGCGGTCATACTGAAAATAGTTGGATTATTTACATTGTTCTTGTAAATAATCCAACTAAGGACAAAAATAATTTGCGATTGAGCTTTGCAGATTTTAGCAAGTAACGCTAAAACTACTTATCTAACGTAATTTTGCCTAGGGAAGGCGATCGCACTGTGCTAAATATTGCATAACTAGCAGAGTGACATTTATATGATGAGCAAGCTCTCTCAAATCATATAAATGTGCAGGTTAGCTAAACCATCGAAACAGATCGATCAATTGTCTAGCAATCCCAACTTGTCTCTGAGATCAAGACCTCGCACTTCTCTACTGAGATTAGTTTTTGAGGTAAGCTTATAGCGATCGTTGTGCGTCTTGATCTCCTTCTCATGCTCACTCACCCACTGTTTGACCTCAGCCTTAGAAGAATCACTAATTTTCTCCAGGATGCCAGCTGAGATATAAATGAGCGGCGTGTTGCCTCCTTCATTCCACTCCAGGATGGCATTATAGACTTCTTCAACATCTATAGGCTCTTCGGACTCATCAAAATCATCTTCCTCTGCGGCTGGTGTCATTCTAGAGCCAGACTTGGTGGCTGTAGGAGCCCCCAGAAGAGAGTTGAGATTACGGCTGAGGGTGGCTGTATCTATAGTCAGCAACCCTGATGTAGGAGCCTCGGGAGGAGGGCTGAAGGCATCTTTGATGGCTTTTAGCGCCGTATTTTTGAGTTGGTTAACGCCGCGCTTGGATAAAGAATATTTGGTAGCCAGATGTTCGCTAGCCTTAGGGTTGCCCGCTGTCTCTAGCACAATGCACTCTAGAGCAATCTGTGTTTTTTCAGCAGGGATGAGATCGTTAATAGAGCGCTCTGGCATGGGAGAAGTATAAGATTAGTGGTTGGACGATTATAACTTGATTGATTGTAACTTAGTTGCAGTGGCATAACATTAGTCTGCCAAAATATTAGTCCTATCTTGACTCGATTAGGTTGCTTTTCCTCGCGTATTGTAGCGTTGGGATAAGTTGATCAGAGAATTTTCTATTATTATATTCTTGATTTAAGATTATTAATTTAGAAGAGTACCTAAGACTCCATTACCGGAATAGATTCAGATGAAATAAATTAGATGGCG
>DATNOY010000655.1:0-3748 GCA_036703495.1 Coleofasciculaceae cyanobacterium | reverse complement strand
GCTGGTGAAAGACTGGGAGATGGTGACGATCACCGACAACGGGCTGAATAAAGACGATATTTTGAGAAGCCATATCTCTGATGCAGCCGGGTATCTGTTGCACACGCTCTACCCATACAAGAAAATTGCCTCGGATTTACGAGGCAAGGGAGGGAGCAAGAAACCGTCTGGGCTTGCGGCTTAGAAGTCGAGCGATAGACTGTCTTGATATCGCTCGACCAGGTTTCTAGCCTCTTGATCAAGGCGTAGACCACGCTTCTGCAAAAACAGAGCTTCATGGACGTTTCCCAATGTTGATGATGCCTCCCCTTTTGGCGTAACCAAGGGGATCGTGAAAGTATCCCAAGGTGAATCAAGGTTTACAGCGATCGATCGGGTTGGATCGACTATTAAATCACCGTCTTCAGTTACTAGCGGGGTGTCGCCGCTATCGTCTGCAACGTGCAAACGTTTTTGATCGTCTTCAAAATACTTGTGTCCTGATTTGGCTTTGTAGATGAATTTCATTGTTCTCTCCTTAACTGTCCTTAACTGTCTCTGTCCGATCGATCTTTTAAGGTTAGCCATAGGGTTAGGCAAGCCAGCCCTAGTGAGGCGATAGATATAATCAACGCAAAGATAGATAATGTCATTGCTGCCGCCTCAAGATAAACCTTTTTTAACTGTCCTTAACTGTCTCTGTCCTCCAGCAGTTGCTTAAAGGATTCTTCAATCCTCCGCAACTCCCGGAACTGAAAGTAATGGCGAATTTGTGTGATGATGAGCAACGACCATAGACAGCCCAGATAGATCAACTTCCAAGGCAGCGGCGCGAACCAAAACACATAGATGCTAGCCGGAATCAAAGCCGTCAACTCAATCAAAAAAATTGCGATTAACCATTTTTTATCGTTCATGAGCGATCGCCTGAATGATTTGCTGATACCAATCGCGAGGTAAACCATTGATTCTGCCTGCCTGAGATGCCTCTATCAGATCAGCGACAGGAACAGCCCAACCGTATCCAAGTCGCTGCTTTTGCTGACTGTAGTAGGTGAAAGAAAACTGAATTTTGCCGGGATTATTGGCATCGTTAAAGAAAACCAAAATGTTTTGCTGGTGTTCATTCTCGTTAAACCAAGCTTCCAGCATATTAGACAGCATGTTGCACAGACCGAGCAGGTCTACAGATTGATAGAGCCGATCCAAACTACTGTTGCTCATGTTCCTCTTTCAGCAATTCTTGAACCTGCTTCTCAACATCCTTATCCAAGCTGTTTCGCCGCTGCAACTCCTCTTCAGCTTTGAGTGCCCTGCTCTGCCAGTGAGCAAGTTCTGCATAGAAGTCTGGTGGAGAAGACATCTCCCTCGCGAAAGACGAACTATCTCCCAGGTGGGATAGGCGATCCGCACTTTCCGCAGCCTCAATAAAGGAATGCAACATTCCTAATTTCACGCCTGCCACTAATAGCTTGATCAGAGCCGTTCTCATGTAATCCTGTGTTTCAGCGCAGATTTTGATGATCTCTTCGTTATTGGGTTGCATTAGTGTCTCCTAATAAAAAACGTCGTTCGTGATGTTGCTAGCGATCGCGTAAAGCGTAGGGTATTCGTCGCTTTCTTCGGTGTTGTCGCTTTCTTCAGCGTTGCCGCTTTCTTCAGCGATCAGGCTTTGATATTTCTCAAGAATTGTATTCCAGTTCTCACTGCTGAAAATCCGCCGATACTCCGGATCACCCCAGTTGTAGTAAATCGAGAACCTAGCAACACCCATCGGAATAGCGCTCGTAAACATCGGGGTAGGTTTTATTTTCCTTCCGCAGCTCGCTATCGAGATGCAGCCAGGAAACAATATCTTCCCTATGCCTGCTTTCCTCGACAATCTCACTTTGCCGCTGGGTTGCCAGCTCCCACAGCCGATTAGATTCCTCGCGATCGCCTTGGCGATAGGCGGCAAAGTGTTGGGCGTAGAGGGGATCTGACTCTGCTGATTCGCGTTCTATCCGATCGCAGTAGATTAGCCAACACAGGTACTCATATTCGCTGTTTTCGTCGTAGTGCATCATTCAAAGAATAAATCGTCTAACTGCCTGCGATGCCGAAATAGTTGAAACTCTTCAATCAAAATGGCGGTTCGGTCTGGCTCAATCCCGATCGCTTCGATCAGGTAGTTCCTGAAGAAAGCGTCACTTTCCGATGCCTCTGCTGTTTGAATCAGCAGAATGGCATGATCAAGCGCTTGAATGGTTGACCACTGATCCGGTTCCCCGTCTTCATACCAGCTCACGTTGATCCGGGCTTGTTGCGTCTCAAATCCAAAGATCACCTCAACTCCCTCCAACAGAGGCGATCGTCCCTGTCTAACGACATGGAGGAGCATCCCCATCATTTCTTGGGTTTGCCTTTCAGCCGCCGCAGCTTTCGCCTTAGCCGCTGCTCCAAACCCCTTAGAGGATTGATCGGCAGCTTTATGAAGGCGAGTCAAACCTAAAACGATCGCCGCTTCACCTTCGGCGTAGCCAACAGCTTGAAATAGGGTCTGGGCCCTTGCCCTCGCCTCGGTGAGCGATAGCAGCCCGTTGCGACCATTGAGCTGCCAGTAGACGGCCGGGCGTAGAGTTTCGGAATTGAAATAAGCGTTTGTGAAAATAATGTCTTCTTCGACATCATCTAGCAGGGGTATTGAATCCACGGTTTAGTTTCCTCGAATTTTTAGTGTATTGCGGGCCGCCTGGGCCGCCAACAGTTCAGCAAGGGCTTGGGGGTCGTTGCGCTGAAGATCTGCGATCGTCTCAGGTTTGATTTTCTCGACTTTGAGCGACTTGTTGAACTCCAGCAATCCGCCGCAGCCAAAGCAAACGGAAACATCTCCCGGCTTGGGAGCAGTCGCATCCTCAGAAATTGAAGTCACTGCATTTAGAAACCGATCGCACCAAGGGCAGCTATCTCCAGGCTGGCGAAACATCCCATTACTCACGACTTTGACCCCCAGCTATCCTCAACAGCCTCGATCGCTGCTACTATTTCCAAGACATCCTCACCTCCCCGAACGACAATGAAGGCGTGAGACGGACATCCAGCGACATTAATGACCACTTTCATTATTCCAGCGTTGAGCTTTTCCAGAATCGCCAACGCTTCGTTAAACGTGGTTTCTCCTGAAAGCTTTTCAATCTCTACTTTTTCAGGATCGAAACTCACTGCTCGTTCCCTCCTAGCGTGATCTCGATCGTGTCTGGCTGAATCTGCTGGGCGCATTTTATCAAGTTGTACGCGAATTGCACGGCCATGTCTGGCGGCATTGCAAACGACGCTACAGGTGTCCCGAAATTCACTACAACCAGCCCTGCGGTTGGATCGGGAGCAATCCCGATCCTTAACTGTCCTTCATCGTATTCGTTTAGCTTCCCGTCTGGGAAGCTTCCCGTAGAACCAAGATTGTGTTCCATGTTTGCCCTTGTGGTGGATATTGTATTTATTCTAGAAGTTAAACTCTAATTGTTTCGCCAATTGTTTCGCCGTTAGAATCCCCAGTGGTTCCAACTCTTTGACTAGAATATCGTCTGGAATGTTGAACAATCCCAGCATACATTTAGCTCTAAAGTGGATTGGCTGAGTAAACAAATGTTGACGACTGACAGGGAACTGCCAGTGATTCGCAAATCCCCAACCCTTCCCTTTTGTTGCCCACGTTTTTCTACTGAGCCACACAACGCCTAGAAGTTGGACTCTAGGAATCTCACGGTATGGCGGGGGTTCCCATCCGTTT
>DATNOY010000654.1:0-3742 GCA_036703495.1 Coleofasciculaceae cyanobacterium | reverse complement strand
GATCGCGTGGCCGCCTCTGGCATCCAAATTCTGAAGCAGCAGAGGGGAGGACGGGCAACCTTCCTGCCGCTCAACAAAATTCGGGCATCTCACTTCACGCCGATCCCAGACTGGAAACGCCCTGAGGGTTTTATTGACTATGCCTTCAACTTGATTGAGTGCGACGATCGCTACCAGGAAGTTTTCTCGTTTGTGTTTGCCAATACGGTCGTGTTTGCGTCTCTGCAGGCAGCTCGGCGCGAGATGGGGCAGTATCGGATCGTCACTTTAGATGGCGAACTGCTAGAGACAAGCGGTGCCATGACCGGGGGCAGCATCAGTTCACGTCAGGGGACGCTGCACTTTGGCACTGTGGAGCCCGGAGAATCGTCTGAAGCCATTGCGCTCCGCGATCGCCTCCAGGAAATTGAGCGAATTTTGAGCCGCTGCCAGCAGGCGATCGGCGAGGCGGTTGCGGCCGTGAAAGCGCGATCCCAGGCATTGACAGAGTCCCGGCAGCAGCACCGGGAAATCCAGATTCAGGCAGAGCAAATTCAAACCCAGATTGCCAGCTTGACGGCGCAAGAAGGGCAGCTGCGCGCCCAGCTTTCCCAAAATACTCAAGAATTTTCTACGGCTCAGCAGCGGCTGCAAACCCTGGAGCAGGAGTTACCTCGTCAGGAAGCCGAACTGCAACGCCAGCGTCAAGTTTTGGATGCGCTAGAGCAATCGCAGACCCATAGCGAGTGGCAGCACATTCAGGCGGCGATTCGGGCCCAGGAAACTCAGTTGAGCGAACGCCAGCTGGATCTCCAGGCAGCAGAACAGCGTTTACAAGACTTAAAAAATCAACAGCAGCGCTTGCAAGAGAAAATTGAGCAATCTCAGCAGCGCCTGCAAGACTGCCGAACGCAGCAAACAGCCCAGCTCAATCAAACCTCAGCGCTCAATCTGCAGCATGCTGCCCTAGCTGAGCAAATTGCCCAGACTCAAGCGGGGCTAGCAGTGCTAGAACAAACCCTGTCGGCTGAGAAACAGGAACGCGATCGGGCTGAACGGCAGCTGCGGGAGCAGCAAAACCAGCAGCAGCAGCTAGAATGGCAGCGGCAAAAGCTGCTGGGAACTCAGCAGAGCCGCCGAGCAGAGCTGGTGACGCTGCAAGAGCAACTAGAAGCCCAGCGGATTGAACTGCCTGACCCGCTGCCAGAACTGCCGGAAACCATAAAAGATCTGGCGGCACTGCAGCATGAGTTGCGATCGCTCCAGAAACGGCTTCAGGCCATGGAGCCGGTAAATATGCTGGCATTGGAAGAATACGATCGCACCCAAGCCCGTCTGGAAGAACTGAGCCAGAAGCTCAGCACGTTAGATGAAGAACGTACAGAGCTATTGCTGCGAATTGAAAATTTCACCACGCTGCGGCAACGGGCGTTTAAAGAAGCCTTTGATGTGGTCAACCAAAATTTCCAGACGATCTTTGCCGAATTGTCGGATGGCGACGGCTATCTACAGTTGGATGATCCCCAAGATCCGTTTGGCAGTGGGCTGAATCTGGTAGCCCATCCCAAAGGGAAGCCAGTGCGCCGTTTGGCTTCCATGTCTGGTGGAGAAAAATCTTTAACGGCTTTAAGTTTCATCTTTGCCCTGCAGCGCTACCGTCCCTCCCCCTTCTACGCCTTTGACGAAGTGGATATGTTTCTGGATGGGGCAAATGTGGAGCGATTAGCTAGAATGATTAAACATCAAGCCCAGCAAGCCCAGTTTATTGTGGTTAGCTTGCGTCGACCCATGATTGAGTCTGCTGAGCGAACCATTGGTGTGACTCAGGCACGCGGAGCGCATACACAGGTCTTAGGCATGAGCTTGCAGCCTCAGAGCGCCTCTGTGTAATCTAGGGAATCTTAGTAGCCTTAGGTAACATTGGCTTCTACAATGTCTCTATTGATTGCAGGATTCTTGCCGATATATTAAGTTCCTTCGAGATTTGGGACTCGAAAATGACATCTGAACAATTTTGCCAACGCGCTGATCTAATGGGAACTCAACTCATCACCCGTAATACCGGCAAACGCCTGGGTGTGGTGAGCCAGCTTTGGGTAGATGTCGATCGCCGAGAGGTCGTCGTAATTGGCGCTCGCCAGAGCATGCTGTCGGGGGTGCTGTCTCAGGAGCAGCAAACCTTATTGCTCAAGAGTGTCCGACAAATCGGTGATGTAGTGCTGGTTGATGATGATTCTGTTTTAGACGAAGATATCAACTTGGATAGCTACAGCAGCCTGATTAACAGTGAAGTGATTACCGAAACCGGGGAGTTGCTGGGCAAAGTCCGAGGCTTTAAGTTTGAAACAAACAGCGGCAGGGTCGATTCCATCGTGATTGCCTCGATTGGGCTGCCTCAAATCCCGGATCAGCTATTAAGCACTTACGAGCTATCCATGGATGAGGTGGTCAGTAGTGGGCCCGATCGCCTGATTGTGTTTGAAGGCTCTGAAGAGAAGCTCAACCAACTGAGCGTGGGGCTATTGGAGCGGCTTGGCATCGGCAAACCCCCTTGGGATCGCGACGAAGAAGGAACCTACCTTACCCCAACTGCTACCACAAATCAGCTGCCTTCAGGGATTAAGACCCCGGTTGAACCCATGCGAGCTAAGATTCCAATTGCTCAGGAAACTTGGGATGATGACCACTGGCAAGAGGCTCCGCCTCGACAACAGGCCAAAGTCATGCGTCAAGAAGCGCCAACCTACGAGGAAGGGGAAGATAACTGGGGCGGACGAGGGGATGACTACGAAGACGTGGAGTACGAAGAAGTCGCAGATGCCACTTATCCTGAGCCAAAGTACGCGGTTGATGAGAATGTCACGAACGATGCCTGGGCAGATGACGACAACCCTACTCCCTATCGCGCACCCGAGGTAAATATTCCCGAACGCAAACGAGTGGTGGAATACGAGGAAGAAACGGATTATTAAACCGGATCGGGTATAGTTTGTCCTTGCCAAAAGACCTGCCTTGATAAGGCAGGTCTTTATTGCATTGGGGGCTGCATTGGGGCTGATTGCCTCTAGGCTAAAAGCGCTGTGATCAACCTCTAAACCTCTATTCTTCGTTTGACTTATCCTGAAAACCTCGCACAATCCGAGACAGCTCATTTTTCTCGTCCACTGCCACCCGCGAAGGAGAGCCGCTAATAATTCCCTCAAAGTTGCGGAAGGAGTCTTTGATTTCAGGACCGCGAGCGCTAATCGTATATTCCCGAATTCCCTTGTCATGCCAAGAGCCGCGCATCTTAAACACGTTGATGGCGCGAGCCATTTCACCCCGAATTTCCACATATTGCAGCATCAGGATAGTGTCAGTGATGGTGGAAATGTGGGTATTGGTGATGGAGTGCGACCCCATGAATTGATCGGTGGTGTTGGTAAAGAAGCCAGTGATTTCCTCCTGTTTGGCAAACCCGGTAACGCCAATCACAAACTGCCGGAAGGCGTTGTTGCTAACGCCACGAGCCAACGCCGAGAGAGAATCGATCGCAATTCGAGAGGGCTTAAATTCGGAAATTTCAGATTTGATAATTTGTAAATGATCTTCCAATCCGGCTGATTCGGGATAGGCGCAGAGAATTTTCAGTAAGCCCTTTTGCTCCAAGTCTTCAAAATCAATTCCCCAGGAGTAGGCATTGCGCGAAAGCTGGGCGCGCGACTCTTCATAGGCAAATAAAATTGCCCGTTCGCCCACGTTGCAGGCATCCTGGAGGAACTGA
>DATNOY010000653.1:0-4848 GCA_036703495.1 Coleofasciculaceae cyanobacterium | reverse complement strand
ATGACCCAGATCTGGGCCGAAGGTAGCCAGCACCTGATCGGCTGCTGTAACGACCAGGCGTTGCTTTTGTAACAGGGTGGGAACGGTGTTGGCTTCGGCAGTTTTTTCCTGGATGCTCTTGGCCGCATGATGGTATTCCAGGCGGGTGTCGAAGCGCATGTAGCCAACCACAGACTTAAGTCCGAGGGTATTCCCCAGCAGGGAGTGGCGGCTGCAGCGTGGCATTGACACGATGTGATCCACCTCCTGGAGCACATTAGGGAGCATGATGCCCCTCTGCCAATGGGAACCGGGGGCAGGCTGTTCTTCATAGAAGCTCTCCCAGCCCGCTTCTTCAAAGAAGGCCCACTCGGCTCCAGCCTCTAAAACGGCATGCAACAGTCCAGCACTCTCCGCCAGCTTGCGGGTACTCCCCTTACAACCCTCAGGGCGTTGATCAAGATGTCCAACCCCGCTCATGTCGCCCACCACCACACGCCCCGCTCCTTGTTCCTTAAGCAAGCGGATCATGCTGCCCACAGCGAGGGGGCTGGTGGTAGACGGGTAGGGCTTGCCTGAGTTAATCACCGGTTTAATCAATACGGTGTCACCGGGCTGGAGCCAGTCAAGGTTATCGACGGCAAAAGTGGTGTCGCGAATAGCTTGATCCATGTCCTGGGATGAGGGATCTCGGTTCAAGGGGGCCAAGCTCACGGTTTCACTCTGTCCGGGACAGAGATTTATAGGATTTTTCATAATATCGCGCCTGAAAATGACTGTTTAAATCAACTGTTCAAATCAAATGATATGTAGCAATTCCAAATGATTTGTAAGCAGAGGATAGAGGGGGCATTATTATCCATCCTTGAGGACAAAGTCCCTAAACCTCTTGTGGGTTGTCTCCTGACTGATTGAAGACTGCTATAGAAGTAAAGAATAGATCGTTTAATGCTTTTGATCTACTGTCCAAATCCCTGAGAACACTTCAGTACTTATAGTTTTCAGAATTCCTATCAGTTTCCTATTTTTTTACTTTAATCTGAGAAACGCTCTCACTAGATCTTAAGTTTTGGATCCTTCACTATATTGCGTGCCGTTCATGATAACAAGCCACTGCAAGTGAAATTCATTCAATTATTGTGTAATACCCAGTTATCTTTCTGTGAATTATGAATTTGAATAGGTATTTGTATGATTATGACAATGTTGTATCCCTAAAAATTTCTCCTCCCGATCCTAAGGGGTATTTTTTTCGTTCCGATCGCCTTATCCGATCGCCTTGGCTGAAACAGCCTCTGCAAAAAATAACCAAATTGACGCTCGATCGCAGTCAACCGACCACCCAGTCAGGGGTTCAGGGTCGAGAGCTAACCGACCAGAGTGATATAGCAGTCCTATTTGATTTATGAGAATTTGTAGTGCGGGCATCTTGCCCGCGACCCAGCGCGATCGAGACGTTTGGGCAATGCCTACGCTACGCGGACGCACGACAGGGACATCTCACAACTGATTCGGGATTGCTATAGGGAGTCCAGAGTGATAGTTAATTCCTGTTTTAAGGAGCCTGAACGGATGGATCCATTGACCAGTATTAGCCCTGAAAAAGCTCGCAATATTGCCCGTGAAGCCTATACCTACGGATTTCCAATGGTCGAAAGCTACAAAACGCTGTACAAACAGGCGATCGCCAGCAGCGACCGAGATTTCAAAGCGCCCATCAACCAGATTGGTCATGCTAAAGGGGTGATCACGCCCGATGATACGGCGTTTATCACGCCCAACACCGACACGCCCTATTCCTATCTCTGGGCTGATTTGCGGGCTGAGCCGATCGTCGTGACCATGCCTGCGATCGAGCCAAACCGCTACTACACCGGGCAGATGATTGATCTGTATACCCACAACTTTGCCTATCTCGGTACTCGCATTTTCGGCAACGATGGGGGCAACTTCCTGATCGCGGGACCCGGTTGGAAAGGGGAGCCGCCGGACGATATCCGGGCAGTGATTCGGTGTGAGACGGAAGTGTTTTACCTCCTTTTCCGCACCCAGCTCTTTAATCCATCCGATCTGGAACAGGTGCAGACGATTCAGGCTGGCATCAAGGCGCAACCCCTATCGCAGGTTGTGGGTCAACCCGCCCCTGCCGCCGCACCCGCGATCGCCTGGCCCCCACTCACCGATGGCATGACCGAGACACCCGCCCTCTTCAGCTATTTGAACTTCTTGCTGCAATTTGCCCCGACGCACCCGTCTGAGATGAAACTGATGGCTCGATTTGCCCAGTTAGGCATTGGTGCAGGCAAGCCCTTTGACATCGCCACATTTCCCCTAGAGATCCAGCAGGCGATCGCTGACGGTATCAACGACTTCTGGCAGCAAGACTTCGTGGGTATCATGCAGCGCGTCAACGCGGGAAAACTGACCAGTGCCGATGTATTCGGGACCCGCGAGTTTCTCCAGAACAACTACCTGTATCGCTTCCTGGGTGCAAAATTGGGGATTTATGGCAATTCCGGTGAAGAAGCCATCTATCTGCCCTACTTTGTCGATGCCGACGGCAACAAACTCGACGCCTCACAACACCGTTACACGATGCGCTTCGAGAAAAGTCAACTGCCACCCGCCCATGCGTTCTGGTCTATCACCCTGTATGACGGCAAGACCCAACTGCTCGTCCGGAATCCGCTCCAGCGATATCTTCTGAACTCCACGATGCTGGAAACCTTCAAGTTTGGCGAGGATGGCTCCCTCATGCTCTATGTCCAGAAAGATTCACCCGGAGCTGATTTGGAATCTAACTGGCTACCCGCACCCGACGGACCCTTCTACCTCATCCTGCGGATCTACCTGCCCAAACCCGAAGTCCTTAGCGGCACCTGGAAGCAACCCCCGTTACAGCGGATTCAATAAAGGTCGAGGATTTCAGCTTGGAATTTCATGACCGTGCAGACAATTTGATTCTTTGAGGAAAACTCCATGCCGGACGATATAACTCAAGCGCAAACGCTACCGATGACTGGCACCATCCCCTCCCACATCGGATCATTGACCTTTGAAGGGGGATATCCAACAGGAGAGAGCCTCGTCAAACTCTATGATGAACTCGACTTTCAGCGGGCGGTGCAGACCTATCTCTGGGCCATTCCTCTGGTCAGCTTCGCGGCTTGGCAGGAGGCGCATGAGACGGTGTTTGGTCAGGAAGATGGCGATCTGATTTTGACCACTAGCTTCCACGATAAACTCGGGATTCTGACTGCCAATGCCACGACCCCCTATATCGTCGGTTTCCTCAACCTGCAGCGGACGGGGCCGCTGGTGATTAATTATCCACAAGGGCAGACCGCAGGCGGCATTCTGGATTTCTGGCAGCGTCCAATTACGGATATGGGGCTGACGGGTCCCGATCAGGGCGCAGGCGGCAAGTACCTCGTGATTGCTCCCGGACAGGAGGCTCCCCAGGCTGCCGAGGGCTATCGGGTGGTGCAGTCACCGACCAACAATCTTTTCCATGCCTTCCGGGTGCTGGCCACCGACCCCCAGGAAGCCGAGGCGCTCACCGCCAGCTATCAGGCGTACTCCTATGCCCAGCGAGAGAATCCTCCCAAAACGCGGATTATCCCGGCAGCAGGTAAACCCTGGAGTGGTTGGCCCGCGAGCAGCATGGACTACTGGCGACTGCTGGCCAAGATGCTGAACGAAGAGCCGGTGCATGAGCGCGATCGCATGATGGTAGCCATGCTCAAACCGCTCGGCATCGAAAAGGGCAAGCCATTCCAGCCCGATGCCCGTCAGCAGCAGATTCTGCAACAGGCGGCGATCGTTGGGGAAGCGATGGCTCGCTGCCTCAGCTATGCCAAGCGCCAGCCGGAAGCGCATATCTGGACCGGCACCCAGTGGAAGAACGCGGTGCTCCTGGAAGCCAATCAGGAAACCGAATACCACACTGCGCTGGATGAACGCACCGCCTATTTTTACGAAGCTGTGACCCTGAGCGCCGGAATGACGACCAAAACCCCCGGACTGGGGCAGCAGTACATCGGCATCGAGAAAGACAAAGAAGGCAATTGGCTTCAGGGTGGCAACCGTTACACCTTACATGTGCCACCGAATGTGCCTGTCAAACAGTTCTGGGCTGTGACGCTCTACGACACGGAAACCCGCTGTTTTATCAACACCCCGCACACTATTGCGGGGGTGGATTCGCGCGGGAATCTAATCCAGAATGCCGATGGTTCTGTAGAACTCTATTTTAGTCCTACCGCTCCACCGGGTAAGGAAACAAACTGGGTACCCACGGTACCGGAGCGGGGCTGGTTTGCCCTCTTTCGGTTTTATGCGCCGACCGAACCCTACTTCGATCGCACCTGGTCACTTCCCGATATCGAAAAAGTGAAGTAATGGTCACTCGTTCCTCTGATCGTACGGAACACGTCCCAGCCATAACATCTTCTGACCCTTCAGCAACCTGTGTTTTGCATTGAATACCCAAGCTGAAAAGACTTTAACTCAACATTTTGGAAACCACTTATGACATTAAGAGAATACAAACCCGGTACCACTTTCCCCGGTGTAATTGGTCGCACCGCTGATGTCTCTACCCCCGCCTGGCCCCAGCCCAACCGTGCGAAAGAAGGCGCACCGAACGTTTTATTTATCGTGCTGGATGATGTCGGCTTTGGGCAACTGGGCTGCTTCGGTAGCCCGATCAAAACTCCTAACATGGATGCCCTGGCTGCCGATGGGCTGCGCTACAGCAACATGCACACGACCGCCCTCTGTTCACCGTCTCGCTCCTGTATGTTGACCGGGCGCAACCACCACTCCAACGGGTTGGCCTGTATTACCGAAGGTTCGACGGGCTATCCC
>DATNOY010000652.1:0-3477 GCA_036703495.1 Coleofasciculaceae cyanobacterium | reverse complement strand
GGGTTTAAGCCAGGCTAAAGTGACGGTGCAGCAGGGCGAAAGAGGCGAGGTGATAGAACCTGCCTTCAACTATGGCATCAAGCTGGTTTCTATGGGGTTCTTGATTGACCCAGATCAGCCCGTCATCTGGCGCGGCCCCATGCTCAACGGAATTATTCGCCAGTTTCTCTACCAAACTCAATGGGGCGATTTAGATTACTTGATTGTAGATATGCCGCCTGGCACAGGAGATGCCCAACTGACCCTGACGCAAGCTGTACCTTTGGCAGGAGCCGTCATTGTCACTACCCCTCAAACGGTGGCATTGATGGATGCGCGACGCGGCTTACGCATGTTTCAGCAAATGCAGGTGCCGGTGTTAGGGATCGTTGAGAACATGAGCTACTTTATTCCTCCTGATCTGCCCGATCGCCAATATGATATTTTTGGCTCTGGCGGCGGCGAGAAAACCTCTAAAGAGCTGGGATTGCCGCTGTTGGGCTGTGTGCCGTTAGAGATGGCTTTGCGAGAAGGGGGCGATCGCGGCATTCCGATTGTGATTGATTTGCCTGACTCAGCATCAGCATTAGCTTTAACGGCGATCGCTCAGCAGATTGCTGCTAGAGTTTCGGTGGCTGCGCTAACGTAAGAGGCTGAGTGTAAAACGTCAGCGGGTTTCTGATCATGCGGTCTTCAACCTGATTCTTGATTCCCCCGTATCTTAAGCCTCTATTTTTTGTCCCCAGACTTTCCTCCCTAAATCATGCTGCAAAAATCCCTCAGCCGCCTGAGTTGGAAATCTTTTGTTCAACCTTGGCAAGAAGTTGACTGGATTCTAATCCTATTAGTCATGGGGTTAACCCTGCTGGGCGGAATTGCCATCCGCAGTACCGTGCTGCACACCGAAATTGCTTCCTATTGGTGGCAGCATTGTCTGACGGGCGTTATTGGACTGGGACTAGCGCTAATGATTGCCCGGTGGCGCTATGAAAATTTGATGCAATGGCGCTGGATTATTTATGGCGTGACCAACCTGGCGCTGCTGCTGATTATCTTCATTGGGACAACGGCGAACGGGGCCCAAAGCTGGGTTGGCATCGGTGAGTTCTTTGTGCAGCCTTCGGAATTTGCCAAAGTTGGCGTCATTATTGTGCTTGCGTCTGTACTCCAAGATCAGGGAGGGGCATCTACGATTTCAATGGTGCTGAAAGTACTGGCCATTACGGGATTGCCCTGGATCTTAATTTTGCTGCAGCCTGACCTCGGCACTTCTTTGGTGTTTGGCTCCATTACGCTCGGCATGCTGTATTGGGCTAACGCCAATCCCGGCTGGCTGCTGCTGCTGGTTTCACCGTTAATATCGGCCATTTGTTTTGGGCTGTTTGTACCGGGTTGGCTGTTGTGGGTGGGATTAGTAGGGCTCATCGCTTGGCGAACGCTGCCTTGGGCCTGGATTGGCACTTTCTTCTTTACGGTCGTGAATTTGGTGGCTGGCGGCTTGGGCAATTTTGCCTGGGAGCATGTGCTCAAATCGTATCAACGCGATCGCCTAACGCTGTTTCTGGATCCCGACAAAGACCCGCTCCGGGGAGGCTATCACCTGATCCAGTCCCGGATTGCCATTGGTGCAGGGCAGCTGTTTGGGCGCGGGTTGAATCAAGGCACGCAAACTCAGCTCAATTTCATCCCAGAGCAGCACACGGACTTCATTTTTTCGGCAATTGGGGAAGAGCTAGGATTTGTTGGCTGTATCCTGGTGCTGCTGATCTTTTGGTTGGTTTGCCTGCGGTTGGTGATCATTGCCCAAAACGCGAAGGATAATTTTGGCTCGCTGCTGGCAATTGGCGTTTTAGCGATGATTGTGTTCCAGGTGTTGGTCAACATTGGTATGACGATTGGACTGGCCCCCGTAACCGGAATTCCCTTGCCTTGGCTCAGCTATGGGCGATCGGCCCTACTGACAAACTTTTTGGCTTTAGGTATTGTGGAATCGGTTAACAATCATCGCCATCGTCTGAAATTTTGAAGCTTGGTGTTTGACAGTCTGATTTCGCTTCATAATTCTGTTTGACGTTTGTTTTGATTTTTGGGAAAGGTGCGCTCCGCAAGCTTTTCAAAAAAATCAACAACAAATCCAGAATATTGCCGATTCGTGTTCTAATCTGAATAAAGACAACCTTATTGCATAGCTAGCCATGATGATTCTCCCCGGTTCAGCGGTTCGTGTGAAGAACGCCAACGACATCTACTATGGATATCAAGGTCTTGTGCAGCGGGTCAGCAGTGGCTTGGTGGCTGTGCTGTTTGAAGGTGGAAATTGGGATAAGTTAGTCACCTTCAAGCTGTCGGAATTGGAACTGGTGGATGCTACTGCAGGAAGAACTAAAAAGTAATGCGCCTCCCTCTGCCCCAGTTCAATACCCAAAATCGCCAGCCGGGCTACTTTGCCGAGGTGATTGAAACGGCAACTACAGAGTTTCTGGCACAATGTTTGGAGCCAGAAGATTTGAGCTTTGCCGTCATGCCGCCATTTGGCAGCTGGGTGCAGGCCAGAGATGAGGAGTCGGGCAATCAAATTTTTGCAGTCGTCTATCATGCCACTACCAGCCCGATTGATTCGGTGCATCGGGCTAGGGCGCTAGGGATGTCTCTATCGGAGTTGCGAGAACAGCAGCCCCAGATTTTTGCCATGCTGCGAACTGAGTTTCGGGCGGCGATCGTCGGGTTTCAACCTCCCCACCCTAGCGCCAACGGCAATGGTAAAAGCCATCTGCCCAGCCCTCAGATCTATCAACATTTACCGCCTCGTCCGCCGCAAATTCATCAGGCAGTTTCTTACTGTGAGCCCGAAGCGATTGTTCACTTTAGCCAGCAGCTAGACTTTTTGCGTACGCTGTTACAGGTGAATGGTGCGCCGGTGGATGCCTTGGTGGCAGCAGCTATTCGAGAGATCTATCGCCTCCGCCAAGCCGATCGGGCTTGGCTGGTAGAAGTGGGACGGGCAATCAGTATTTTGCTAAAAGAGGATTTCGATCGCCTTCGCATCATCTTAAATCAAATTCACATTTAGCCCTGAATCTACAACAGGACGCAAGTTTTTTAGATATTACAGCAATTTTCAATTGCCTCAGCCACAGTTATTTTTTAGAAGCCGCGCGGAGCGCGGCTTCTAAAAAATAACCTCCACTTAACTAAGCGCAAAGCGCTGTAGATAAAACCATTCGTTCAGGGGAGTCCTTGGACGGACTTTTTTTGAGCATGTCCAACCTTTGAAAGATTTACGAGGACAGGCTGCCGGGGTAAGTTCAACAAGATTATCCTCCGAGCGTTCATCATGCAGCTGGAACCAATTGTCTCGTTTGCTATCTTACTAGCCGTCATCTTGATCGTTCCTCTGTGCTTTGAACGGCTGAGATTGCCTGGATTGCTAGGCTTACTGTTGGCGGGTGTTGCCTTAGGACCAAACGGGCTGCAAGTTCTGCAATCTGGGTCAGAAAC
>DATNOY010000651.1:0-2315 GCA_036703495.1 Coleofasciculaceae cyanobacterium | reverse complement strand
CTGGAGCAATCTGAAGTTGAGCTGCTGACCACAGGCAGCACCCTCATTAGCTTTATTCATCCTGGACAAAACCCCGATCTGTTGAAACAATTAGCCGATCGCCAAGCCACCGTTTTGGCCATGGATGCCATTCCCCGCATTAGCCGGGCCCAAAAGATGGATGCCCTCAGCTCCATGGCCAATCTGGCAGGCTATCGGGCCGTTCTGGAGGCGGCCAATCACTTCGGTCGCTGCTTTCATGGGCAAATCACGGCTGCCGGCAAAATTCCGCCGGCTAAGGTGCTGATTATTGGGGCGGGGGTGGCAGGATTGTCGGCGATCGCCACGGCCAAAGGACTGGGCGCGATCGTGCGGGCTTTTGATACCCGTCCTGTGGTCAAAGAACAAGTGGAAAGTTTGGGCGCAGAGTTTTTAGAACTTCACGTTGCCGAAGATGGAACAGGCTCAGGCGGGTATGCCAAAGAAATGAGTCCTGCCTACATCCAGGCAGAAATGGATCTCTTCGCAGCCCAAGCCCAAGAAGTAGACATCATCATCACCACGGCCTTAATTCCGGGCAAAAAATCTCCGGTGCTGATCACGCCAGCCATGGTGGAACGCATGAAACCAGGCTCCGTAATTATTGATTTAGCCGCAGAGCAGGGCGGCAACTGTGCCCTGACCCAACCGGGTGCCGTGTATCGCTACCAGGGCATTACCTTATTTGGGTTAACCAATCTTCCCAGCCTGATGGCCCAACAAGCCAGCCAGCTCTATGGCACCAATCTGTGTCATCTGCTGGCAGAAATGGGCGGGGGGCAGGATTACCACGTCAATCTGGAGAATGAGATCATTCAGGGGGCGCTAGTGACTCAAGCGGGAGCGATCACTTGGTCTCCCGCTAAGCCCCCTATGCCAGCGGCAGACAACCCAAACGGTAACGGCAGTCCGGGAGAAAAAGCAGCAGCAGCCAAACTCTCGGTGCCGCAAGGCGATCGTCCTTCCCTCGTCTCTCCGGCGACTGGCTCTACTTCCCTCCCTAACCCTACCTTCCGCCACTCTATGCCCTCGCCTAACCGGAACCTCTTCTGGCTCCCCCTAGTCGGCTTAATCCTGCTGGGCATCGGCATCGGCGCACCCGCCTCCTTCCTGTCGCATTTCACCGTATTTGTCCTCGCCTGCTTCATCGGCTGGCAGGTGATCTGGAACGTTAAACCCGCCCTGCACACGCCCCTGATGAGCGTCACCAATGCTATCAGTGGCATCATCATCATCGGCGGTATGCTGCAACTCTCTGGCGCGCTCAGCACCCCGACTACGATCTTAGGGGCGATCGCCGTCTTTATCGGCACGATCAATATTGCGGGTGGCTTTCTGGTGACACAGCGGATGTTGAAGATGTTTCAAAGGCAGTAGGGAATCGGCAATGGCAATTCCATGTCAACCAGATGTCTATCCTGTTGGGTTAAGTCATTCACTCTGGCTGATCCCCCTCTCCGCTTCTCCCCTTTCTAATTCCCGTTCCCCATTCCCTCGACCTATGTCTACCAATCTCCTGACCATCGCCTACATCACCGCCAGCGCCCTGTTCATTCTCAGCTTGGGGGGACTTGCCGATCAGGAAACCGCCCGCAGAGGCAACCTGTACGGCATCAGCGGCATGTTGATTGCCCTCATTGCCACGGCGCTGTCGCTCAACCCCACGACCTATAGCCTGTTGGCAGCTATAGTGATTCCTGCTGCCCTGATTGGGGCGATCGTGGCATCCCGGGTGGCCATGACCTCGATGCCGGAATTAGTGGCCATGCTGCACAGTTTTGTGGGGGCGGCGGCCGTGCTGGTCGGGGTTGCCAATTACCTGCAAGCTGAACCGTTGGCAGGCGTTGAGGCCTCGATCCATCAATTGGAAATCTTTATTGGGGTGTTGATTGGGTCTGTCACGTTTACCGGATCCCTGATTGCCTTTGGCAAGCTGCGCGGCTGGATTGGCAGTAAGCCGCTGCTGCTGCCAGCCCGACATGGTTTGAATTTGAGCCTGCTGGCAGCGGCAATTGGGCTGGGGGTGTTGTTTATGAATACAACATTCGCGGCTGGACTCCAACCCTTGCTGATCATGACGGCGATCGCCGCGCTGCTCGGCATGCATTTAGTCATGGCGATCGGCGGGGCTGACATGCCGGTCGTGATTTCCATGCTGAACAGCTATTCTGGCTGGGCGGCGGCGGCGGCGGGCTTTATGCTGTCCAATGATTTGCTGATCATTACAGGAGCCTTGGTGGGCAGCAGTGGTGCGATTCTTAGCTACATCATGTGTCAGGCGATGAATCGCTCTTTCA
>DATNOY010000650.1:0-2331 GCA_036703495.1 Coleofasciculaceae cyanobacterium | reverse complement strand
CCCCGCATCCAATACAAATAATTTCCGCATTCTCCGATGGACACCCTCTCCACGCCAGCTATCCCTCAAGACTCTTCCTTCCAAAAAGCCAGACGCCGCTTTCTCAAATCTATTTCTGCCCGGATTGGACTGATTCTGACGATCGCTATCCTGCTGCTGGCTATGCTTGCGCCCATCCTGCGTCCGTTTGACCCAGCCACAGCCCGCGACTTTGCAGCTCGGCTGCAAGCCCCTAGCCTGGCCCACTGGTTTGGCACCGATGGCTTAGGTCGAGATATGCTCAGTCTTGTCTGGTATGGGATTCGGATCTCGCTGCTGATCAGCATTGTCTCGGTGGGGCTAGGGCTGATTGTCGGGACATTTTTAGGGCTGATTGCCGGATATTTCCGGGGCTGGCTAGAGCGAACTATTGGCTGGTTTACCGATATTTTGCTGGCGTTTCCGTCCATTTTGTTGGCGATCGCCGTAGCCACCGTGATTGGAGCCAGTTTGCAAAGTGTCATGATTGCTGTAGGCGTGGTGGAAATTCCCAAGTTCATCCGGCTGACGCGCAGTATGGTCTTATCCTTGCGGGAGCAGGGTTTTGTGCAAACCGTGCAGGCTTTTGGAGCGAAGCCTTGGCGGATTATCTTCTACCACATTCTGCCCGCCAGTCTGGCCCCGCTGGTCGTACAGGCAACCCTATCGCTGGGCACAGCCACGCTAGAGGCGGCAGGCTTAGGATTTTTGGGATTGGGAGCCAAACCGCCAACGCCAGAATTAGGCACCATGTTGTCGGACTCCTTCACCAACGGCTATGCCCTTTCTGCCCCCTGGACGATTCTCATGCCTGGACTAATGATCACGCTGATTGTGCTGGCCTTCAACCTGTTGGGCGATGGGCTGCGAGATAGCCTCGATCCGCGCGGCAATCGGTAGCCGGCTTAGTTTTGCCCTTGCGGTAGCCAATCTTCATCCAGAACCAGCGCCAGGACATAAGGACAGTCCTCTGGGAATACTGCGGCCGACAGCCCGGTTTGTTTGATGGCTTGGCGGCGCGCCCGCTGATAGCTGGCTTTGCGTTCATGATTGAATTTTGACTGACAATGGATCGACAGCCTTGCAGCGACAGCCTTGCAAACACCCGCTGAATCAGCACAATGCTCACGGATAATCCAGTGATACTGTCAATCATACGTTGCTGCTTCCCCACCCAGGGTAAAATCAGATCCAATTCTGCCTACCCGATCGCCCCGCCATGACCCTCACCAAACCTCGATTTTTCAGCCTGCGCAACCTGTCCCAATATCCCCGTCTGTCCATTCAAATGATGGCGGTTGGACTGGTGATCACGCTGCTGTTTATTCTGGCGGCTCTGTTGGCTCCCGCTTTGCAATCTTGGGGATGGTTGCAAAATCCCCTAGAAGGGTTGTCCAATCCTATCCACGAAGCCCCTTCGGCAGCCCATTGGTTTGGCACCAACCGGCAGGGCTATGATGTGTTTTCACGGACGCTATTTGGCAGTCAGGCGGCCTTACAGGTCGTGATTTTAGCGACCGTGATTGGGCTGGTGATTGGCGTTCCGCTGGGCATGGTCAGCGGCTACCTGGGGGGAAAGCTCGATCGCACCCTGCTGTTTCTGATGGATACGATCTACACGCTACCGGGGCTATTGCTCTCGGTGACGCTGGCCTTTGTCGTAGGAAGAGGCGTGTGGAATGCAGCGATCGCCCTTAGCATTGCCTATGTGCCGCAGTATTATCGGGTTGTGCGTAACCACACCGTCAGCATCAAAACAGAGTTATTTATTGAAGCAGCGCGATCGATGGGGGCCTCCACCTGGCGGGTGCTGTCTCGCTATTTGTTTTTTAACGTGGTGCAAAGTGTGCCGGTGCTGTTTACCCTAAATGCCGCCGATGCCGTACTCATTCTGGGGGGGCTGGGGTTTTTGGGTCTGGGTTTGCCAGAACAAACGCCTGAATGGGGTACCGACTTACGGCAAGCTCTAGATGCTTTGCCTACTGGCGTTTGGTGGACGGCTCTCTTTCCTGGACTGGCCCTGACCCTGCTGGTCGTCGGGCTATCTCTGGTAGGCGAAGGACTGAATGAGCTGATCAATCCCCTATCGCGGCAAGAGTAAATTACACCTATGGGCATGGATACGACAAATCAAGCAGAAGTGATTGGCATTGATTTGGGAGGAACCGCCATTAAGCTGGGCCGGTTTGACTGGAAAGGCAACTGTTTGCAAGCGCTGACGGTGCCTACACCTCAACCTGCTTATCCAGAGGCAGTGTTAGACGCATTGGTAACGGCGATCGCCCAACTGGATCCAGATCATCGTGGAGTCGC
>DATNOY010000649.1:0-2453 GCA_036703495.1 Coleofasciculaceae cyanobacterium | reverse complement strand
GTGGGCTAAACTCACGCAACAAAAAATCATTCCTTAATACCACCACCTTAATTTTGGGTCAGTTCGCTTTTTCAGTTCAGGTTTTATCTTTTGGGAAGCGATCGACTATTCACTTAATCCAGTTTTTGTATGAGGCTGCGCCTTATCCACCCCTGTCCGTTGCTGTTCCCTTGGGCGGGGACTACAGGGGGTCATAGATTTGATGCATCCTCATAAAAATTAGTATGGGTTGTCTAGCTTTCAACTGATAAGAGAAGAATAGGGATATAAGATTGGAAACTTTGAAAGTCATTGTCGATTGTCAGGATATTGTAATTTCGACGATGCGCAACCGCACAAATTAGAAAATCAGTATTTGAACCTTGAATACCATTGCTGCGACAGGTATTAAAAAACTCTGCCGCAGTTTCGTAATCTTCAGTTGCAAGGTTTAAGTCTGGAAAGGCTCGAAGGTCATCTCGTAATCTTATAAACTGTTCTGGACTACGGATCCCAGAGAGAATTTCCTGCCGAATCGCGCCTAGCAAGATTACTTGATCATTTGTGATTAAATTTCGTAATTGGGTAACGGCGAGGGAATCTGCAGGGAATGTTCTCCGACGCAAGGCTAGCGACCAAACAGAGGTATCAACAATGACGCTCATGCCTACTGACGTTGCTGCTTGTAGTCATAGCTTGAGTCATAATCAATGGTGCCAAAGAGATCAATCACTTTAAGCCGCTTGCGACGTTGGATATATTCGCGTAGGGCTGTTTCAACCAGCGCATCAACGGTTATTTGTTCATCCAGCGCAAGGGCTTCCTGTAGTAAAGCATCATTTATGTTGAGTGACGTAGCCACGATCGCACCTCAGCAACGACTGACTCGCTCAATGGTAACGTACTTTCCTCTGATTCCTACTCTGACATCTGGACTCAGCACTGCGTCGATCAAATAACCTTCATTCGAGTGGTGAAAGGGGCAAAGATAGGTCAATGGTTGTCAGGCTTCGGTTCAATTCCACAGTGGCGATCGCGGATTGTTTGCAGTTGGGCTGGCGACGGGTGCTGGAGTTCATAAATTGAACGCTGCCTAAAACGACCCAAAGCATAGTAGCTAAGTAAGCCAGCATATTCCCTCAGCGCCAGCAGAGAGAGTTTGACAGAATTGAGATCCGCAGGCATCGGGCTGATATGCGGGATGACTGAAAAGCCCAGGCTGCTGAAGGTCAACAGCGATCGCAGCATATGGGGAGGATCAGTAATCAAAATAATTGTCCTTACTCCCTGTGGGCCTAAAAGGGTGGCAGTGGAGATCGCTTCATCCTGGGTAGTCAAGGCGCAAGCTGTGCCGCTGACAACTGAGGTGGGCAGATCCTGTTGCTGGAGGAGATGCCGCATCCGATACACATTTCCCCTTGAGGTCACAAAGATCCGGGGGGCGCGCTGTGCTTGCCACAGTTGAATCGCCAGGTCATATCGTGAACTGGTGACTTCTCCACCCCGGCTTAAAACGACAATGGCATCGCTGTGTCCGCCTGAGTCCACCGGAACGAAGTGAGTCAAACCTTGTACCATCAGGGATGCGATCGGGGGAGAGATCCCGATCAGATAGATCAACAACAGCACGGCGGCTGATAGACTCACCCTATTTCTTAAAATTGAGGACTTTACCATCAAAGCCTTCAGCGCCTGTGGCACTATAATTGCCGCCAGCAGCAGCGGGATGACTCGCCAGGGTTGACTCAATCCATAAAAGAGGTTCCAGGAGAAGCGAATCCACTGTTCGGTCGTGAAAAGCGTTAGAACGGTGGCAAGCACAGCCATATGATTGTTGGGCTATGAAGTAAGTTAGCAAGTCTATTCCTTGATACCACAATAGACTTGATCGGAAATAAATCGTTTGACACAGGAGAGAATGTTTGTAGAGAGATATAGGGATGGATTGAGCCACGAAAGCAGAGATGTCTAGAAGTACTGAATTAGCCCTACTAAAACGATGAGCTAACCCTACTATGACAGTGACTTAAGCGATGAGCAATGGCAGCAGATTGAACTATTGTTACCTGCGGAAAAAGCGATCGGTAAACAGCGAGAGGTAGATCCTAGAAAGGTACTCAATGCCATCTTTTACCGAACTGATAACGGCATCAAATGGCAAGCTTTACTAGGCAATTTTCCAGGCTGGCAAACGGTGTATAGCTACTATCGACTGTGGTGAGATTAGGCATCTAGAAGCAAATTAATACGCCTTGGTACAACAGTTGAGAGAGAGGGAAGGACACCAGGCGCAGCCCAGTTTAGCGATCATTGACAGTCAGTAGGTAAAACTTGGACAAAAAGGGAAGGAACAGGGCGTTAACAGGTTCAAAAAAGTGAAAGGACGCAAGCGTCACATCGTGGTAGTGCTGGAATTGGTCTTGGGATGCTACATCGAGAAGAGTTGGGCACCCTATTGAGCCGCTTTTTTGGGG
>DATNOY010000648.1:0-2824 GCA_036703495.1 Coleofasciculaceae cyanobacterium | reverse complement strand
ACGTGATGCGGCCATGATGCTTGCCTCCTGGAGTTTGACTCCATGAAATTGAATTTGCCGTGGTTGAAAAAACTCGGCTCAACACTAGGGTCTGGGTTCAGATCTGTTCAGAGCTTTACGAAGCGGAGAAAGCTCAACATGAGCTGCTTTACCACCGTCATAACTGCATACGGGTGCCTTTAAAAATCGTTCAGCTGCCAGTAATCGATTCAGAAAAACCATCCACAAGCAGTACTGAACGAATGACTGGGCTGCGATCGCGTCCCAGTCATGCTTCTAAAATTCCGATATTAAATACTTGGAATAATCGCCTTAATACTTTCTGCTTCTCGGCTGTAACAATATTTTTAACAATATATTTCAAGTAATACGAACCGTTTTAAGCTTGACCCGCTGGCCGCAAAAACGGCGTCGTTTTAGTTGCTATTTTGATTAAAGACCAGCAAAACCTATCGGTCAATCTAATTCTTCAATGTTTTTGAGTGAGATTTGCTGAAGCAGCTCAGTTAGGCGCAGAGGATTGGTGAGATATAAATATCCTAACAATGTTTCTAGACTCGTTGCCTGCCGATAAACCTCAGGATCAACTCGCTTGGGCCCTTTAGAAGAAGCATTACGCCCTCGCTTAAGTACATCTAGCTCAACCTCTGTCAAATAGGGTTGAAGAAGATGTAAGTGATGGGCTTGGGCCTCCGCCCGTACACAAGACACCACCTGATCATGATAGGCGCTGATGCGCTTGGGTGGCATCAGATAAAAAACCCGCACATATAACTCATACACTGCATCGCCCACGTAAGCAAATGCTGCGGGAGAAATTGGCCGTAGGGAATCGATGAAGTCCTGTGGGGGAACTTCAGCGCTAGCTAGGTTCTCTGTTGCGGTACAAGGCAAATTCAACAGCAGCCTTGTGGCTAGAAGGGCTGAATCTGACTCCTTCCCAAGATCCACCTGAAAGATGCTCCGCTAATGAGGTTTAACCAATTGTCTAGTTCTTCTTAAGATTTTCTAAGGCAATATCCACCGAATCCTGGAGCGATAGAAATTTCTCTAAACGCACTAGTTTAACGGTCTGGGTGACGCGAGGGTTGCTGACAATTTGCAACACACCACCCGCACCTTGGACTTTCTTGACAAGCTGTACCAAGGCTCCTAGTCCAGAACTATCAACAAAGTCAATTTGTGAGAGGTCAAGGATGAAATTCTTGGGACTTTCTTCGACATGCTTTTCTAGCACCTTGCGGAAGGTAGGCTCCGAAAAAGCATCAAGCAAACCCGCAAGGCGAAAGAGTTGGCAGTTGTCCCTAACTTCGCGTGTGCCTCTCAAACTTACGGTTAGGGGAAGTGAATCAGGAATAAATCCCTCCTGGCTGGTCGTTTCGTAGCCGCATAACTTTTATCCGAGGTTCAAGTATAAAGCAGGTTGCAAGTAGGCGCAACCTATAAATTGTAAGTTCTTAGTCTCCTTGAGGGCACTCCTGCCATAGGGTTGTGGTCTGGCGTAAGCTGACGTGATGTCCGTTACCCAAAATTAGGTGATCGAGTACGGGGATACCTAGAAGGCGTGCCCCTGAGAGCAGTTGACGGGTTAAGGCAATATCTTCAGGACTGGGTTCCAGGTTGCTGGATGGATGGTTGTGGGCCACAATCACTCGGACAGCTCCATGGCGAACGGCCGCTCTAAAAATATCGCGGGGGTGAGCGATCGTTTCGGTGGCGGTGCCCATGCTGATCAGCTCCGTACCCAGCAGCCGATGCTTGATATCTAGCAGCAGCACGGCGAACCGTTCATTAGGCTGCCACATCAGGTGGTGGCTAAAAGCAGCGGCAGCGACTGCGGGATCATCCACGATAGTGCGATCGGCCGGACGAGAATGGAGCACCCGTTTCCCCAGTTCGATCGCGGCCAAAATTGTGGAAGCTTTGGCTTCTCCAATCCCATGAATCTGCATCAGCTCTTGCACACTAATATCGCGTAAAACTTCCAGGGGATCTCGCTGATGTTCACCCAAAACATTGAGAATATGTTGCCCTAATCCGATCGCTGAAAGTTTTCCAGGTCCCTGGCCTGTGCCCAATAGAATGGCAATCAATTCGGGGGTAGCTAAGGTTTTGGCACCGTGGCTGATCAGCCGTTCGCGCGGGCGTTCGGTTGCTGGAATATCGGAGATTTTAATGCTGTAGGTCATGGAGATGCCCTGAAACTAGGACGGAGGAGGAATCCCAAATTTAATAATCCCGACTTTAGTAATCCCGAATCGCCAGCCAGAAGAAACAAGAGGGGGGTACAGGGTAATCAGCAGGACTTAATTCCCGCTTGGATCTGGGCCCCATCCATCACTGCGCCTCCCGCAGTGATAGACTCATCTTTGCAGTTGGCAAACGGGTTTTGCGGAGAAATATGCGACTAGAGTTTGTTCCGGTTGAGGAGTTTTATTTTGCTCTGACTTTGGCGGTCAAAACGCTGGATGAGGTCACGAGTCCAGATCTAGTCGAGCAGGCGCGATCGCAGTTTCAGGAGAAATTTGGGCAGCCCTCTACCGTAGCACCCGGAAAGCAGAACACCTTCAACTATGTTTTTCGAGTTCAGGATTACGACAACAGCCCTGCGCCCCAGCTGATTTTGTCGGTTTCCGATTGGCAAGACAAACTGCGGCTCAGTAGCGACTACGGCTGGACGCTGGATCAAGAGCGCAAACCCAGCCGAACTGAACGATTTGACCAACGAGAAGCGTTTGCCAAAGTAGCGCGATCCTATCTCAAAGAGGTGTTCGGCATTCCATTGTCCGAGTAATATTGCCTGAGTAATATTGCCTGATTACTA
>DATNOY010000647.1:0-4545 GCA_036703495.1 Coleofasciculaceae cyanobacterium | reverse complement strand
TAGACCGCTTTCAGGATAGAGCGGATTATTCGAGGCCGACGGACGAGCCGAAACAGCGGACGAATCACCAGCGGTGAGGTAAAAAAGCTCTCGATTTGGCCCATAAACGATTGCAGCGAGCCTTGCAGCAACTCTTGGCGGGCAGCCGGTAAGGTGAATAGCACCAAGTTTTGCACCATTTCCGGGTAAGCCACTGTAGCCGTAAGAGCAACTAAACCGCCTAACGAATGCCCGACCAAAACGATCGGGACACCAATAAAAGTCCGCCAAAACTCATACACCTGATCTACCCACAGCCCCACCCTGTAAGCTGTATCGGCTTTTTCGGAAGCTCCAAACCCTACTAAGTCGAGCGCATAGACCGGATGCGATTGACTGAGCGGCAGTAGATTCTCTTGCCACTGCACCAGCGATGCCCCAAATCCATGCAAAAACAAAATCGGCGGCTGATCCGTCGCGGCTCGCTTGAAGGTGTAGCGCACCCGCCATCCTCGCCATATCCAATCCCGTTGTGCTCCCAAACGCACCGGCTGAGATTGCACCATTTGCCATTCTCCTTGAGTTTGGATCAAGCCATCTTGGATCAGGCCGTTGCCTGCAAACAGTCAGAATCCAGAATACGCATTGCCTACTTCAACTGTAAGCCATCAGGCTCAACGAAGTTTTTTGCGGCTTTTCTCGACTAAGGCTCGCTTTCAAGGATGCAATTCCTTAGATCAGTAGTAGCCAAGGAGGGTTGGGTATTAGAATACAATACCATCGCTTCACGGGGCGCACTGCTGAATTATGACTGACCATCCCACAACCCCTAATTCAAAGTCATCTAAACCGAAGCATATTATTCTCACCTCCCATCACCATCGCGGTAGCGGTAAAGTCATTCCCATCAACTGGGGAGCGGCAGAACCAGGCGATCGCGGCCCTATTATTGGCTCAATCCGCAATCCCCAACACCGCAACGTCATTGGCACTCATGCGGGTTCCTATGGCGTCTACCGGGCTCTAGCCGTCGCTAGTGGCGACTTAGACCCAACGCACAAAGCGGATTTAACCAATACCTCTCCGCCTGTCCAGATCGGGCCGT
Source organism: Coleofasciculaceae cyanobacterium (assembly GCA_036703495.1). Lineage (GTDB taxonomy): Bacteria > Cyanobacteriota > Cyanobacteriia > Elainellales > Elainellaceae > Drouetiella. Next base: position 3,461 of record DATNOY010000647.1, on the reverse strand, counting down.
ATCCTAGCTGGAGCGATCCTGACAAAATTGTCTCCCTCGATCCATTTGGGGCCTCGGCTGGAGATATTTTCACCAATTATGATCCTCAAGAACACGACATTCTACCGACGATCGCCATCACCAAAGCTCACATCAACATCCCCGAGCTAAAGGACGCCATTTCTCAGGGTCGCTTGAAAGTAGATGGCAAGTTGCTCAAGTCCGATGGCAATTTGTTAGTTACTAAGGCAGCTATTGATCCGGTGTGGTATCTGCCGGGGATTGCCAAGCGCTTGCAAATTGATGAATGGGATTTACGTCGGGTTTTGTTTCAGCAAACAGGCGGCATGTTCCCGGAACTGGTCACGCGACCGGATCTACATGTGTTCCTTCCTCCCATTGGTGGCTCAACCATTTACATCATTGGCGATCCGCAAGCCATCACCGATCCGGGTAAACCGCTGGCAGTTCGTATTCATGATGAGTGCAACGGTTCCGATGTTTTTGGATCAGATATTTGCACCTGCCGGCCTTATCTGGTTCATGGGATTGAGGTTTGCATTCAAACAGCTCAGGAAGGCGGTGCTGGTGTGATTGTGTACTGCCGCAAAGAAGGTCGAGCGTTGGGCGAAGTAACTAAATTCTTGGTCTACAATGCCCGCAAACGCCAAGAGGGAGGCGATCGCGCCGATGCCTACTTTGCCCGCACTGAATGTGTGGCCGGTGTTCAAGATATGCGTTTTCAGCAGCTCATGCCCGATATGCTGCATTGGTTGGGGATTACGCGCATCGATCGCCTCGTTTCCATGAGCAATATGAAATACAACGCGATTATCCATGCTGGGATTGAAGTAGTGCAGCGAATTGCCATCCCCGCTGAACTGATTCCGGCTGATGCTCAAGTGGAAATTGAAGCCAAAAAAGCATCTGGCTATTACTCTGAGGATGAGGTTTTGGCGGCTGAGGAGTTAGCACAAATTAAAGGGCGATCGTATTAGTAATCGTATTAGTACAGGTATTGGCGCTGAGATAAAACCTAATTTTTGCGAAACGCTCCCTGTAGCGTTTCGCAAAAATTAGGATCTGATGCACTTACAAATTACCGCTAGAATGTGACGCTGCAAAGACAGGCAGGACTCCTTAACTTCATCCCTATGTCCGTCTGCCCGTTGCAATGACCTAACGCCCAACGGTTCCTGCGGTTGCCCCTAAACCCTAATTTTAGATTTCACTTAATCATTGTCTTAGGTGATTCAACTTAGGTGATTCAACTTAGGTGATTCAACCATTACTCTTTGAATTGAATTGCCTGCCATTTCCTTGGGTTTTTACTGAGAATTTATATTGAACTGCCTGCCATTTTCTTGGGTTTTTACTGAGAATTTATTGATAAAAAGCTACCGATAGCGAACCTTTTTAACCGTATTTTTAACACATTTAAAGAGATATTCTTGTGGTATAAAACATACTATTACTCATTAGAGTCGCTCACCTCACGTTGCTTTTGTTTAGGGGCATTCTTAACCTGAGAGGTTTGTGATTATCCAATAAGTATGTAACAAATACGTATGCATACATAGCCTTGATAGGCAGTTCGTATGATGGGCAAAAAGCTTACCCTCCGCAAATTCCAGCCCTACAATCCCTTCAAAAATCCATAAGACTTTCTCAGCAGATTAGGCGCTACAACTCGATAGAAAGGTTATAAAAATCACACATAACTTTCTAGATTGCGGTTAGCGATCGCACTCGTAAAGTGCTGCATCAGGCAACGATAGAAAGCTTGTGCTACCGTTAGGATGATTCAGAGAAAACCAAGCTTTAGAAAACGCTTGATGTCATAGTTCAGAAATTGTCATAAGTCAGATTTTCATAAGTCAGGAAGTGCATCTTCAGCAAAGTAATGCCATATCAGCTTTGACAGCATGAAGAAGCACAGAAACATCTTTCGCAGAACAAATTCAGGCTTGCAAGTAAAAGTTATTCTTTCTACTGCCATTTGTGTTGGGTTACTAACCTTACTAATGGGAACATTACCCATTTCAAAAACTCGAGCCGAGTCCGTCATGCCTGCAGCAGCGGACTCCTTTGTCGATTCGGTAGGAATCGTTACTCATCTTCGCTACGTAGAAACTGCCTATGCTCAAAATTGGGAAAAGGCAGACCCGTCTCAAAATGTGCCGGAGTTGCTGGGTGCTTTGGGAATTCGCCATGTTCGTGATGGCATTCCCCATCCCACTCTTCAAAAAGCCAGCGCCTATGTTCGCCCTCGGGCTGCTCAACTCTTCCGAGACTATGGCATTCGCTTCATTCTGATGCCCGATGTGAGAAAGAACAACATTCCTGACTCTAGCCAACTGGCTCCTTACTTAAACGAGTATGCCAATGGCGTGATTAATCTGGATGGCGAAAACATCCGAGTTCGGGATATGGCGGAGGCGATCGAAGGACCCAACGAATACGACAATCATAATCACCCGAATCAACGGGATCCAAACTGGGTGCGGAACCTGAAGAATTATCAGGCGGAGATTTACCGCAACGTTAAGCGCAATCCTATCCTCGCTAGCCTTCCTGTCGTGATGCCTGCGCTAATCTATACCAAGTACTGCTCCGACAACTTGGGATCGTTTGAAGGAACAATCGACGTTGGCAACCTTCACCCCTATCCTAATTACCCATATTTCCGCATTCCCACCCAGGATTTAGCATGGCATTTATCCCATGGCAAAGATTGCTTTGGGAACAAGCCTGTCTATGTAACGGAGGTCGGCTATCAATCTGGTAAAACGGGCATCAGTGATCAAACGATCGCCAAGTATACGTCAGTTCTCCTACCCGAATTTTTCCTCCGACCTCAAATCAAGAGAACTTACATTTATTCGCTAGTTGATACGGCTCCAGAAACGGATCGTTGGGGCTTGATCCATCCCACACGCAATGGTCAGAAAATTAACGGGCTTGAGCAATTTACCCTGACTCCAAAACCTTCTTACTATGCCGTAAAAAGCCTTCTCAATCTTTTCCGTGAAGGCAAGTGGGTACCGTCTCAAAAGCAATGGGTTTCGCCATCTGTGGCGCTAAAACCAGTTAACATCACTTTTGCAGGGAAGCAAAGTTCAACCCACCATTTGCTACTGCAGAAAAGTACCGGCGATTACTTCTTGCTCATCTGGCAAGAGACAGAGTCCTTCAATCCCACCAAGGGCAACTTTAATCTTCCTAGTGATGAGGTCAGTATTTCCCTGGCAAACGGATACCGTTTCAAAACGCTGTACGAGTACGATAATAGTTTCAATTTCAGGACGACCGTTTTGTCAAAAGCCAGCAATACAGTTACGGTTCAAGTGCCAGATAAGGTCATGGTGCTTAATTTTCGAGCGGGATAATGAAGCAGCTTCAATTAACACTTCAAACTCGATTGAAGACTTAAATGCCTCAAAGTTTAAGGGCGAGAGAATGCCATAGACAGTTGACAATCT
>DATNOY010000646.1:0-4529 GCA_036703495.1 Coleofasciculaceae cyanobacterium | reverse complement strand
TAGGTGCAGCTGTTTCCGCCTGGCGCTGTTCTGCCTGAATCTGGTCGGGTTGGACAAGCTCTGCCTGGATAAACTGCTCGGCGGCTTGCGCGTCTAAAGGTTTGGCAAAGAGATAGCCCTGGGCGTACTCACAGTGGAGGGCATGCAGTTGGGCCAGTTGCTTCGCCGTTTCTACGCCCTCTGCGACCACTTCCATGCCCAAATTCCAGGCTAAGGTAATGATGGTACGTACAATGGCCAGCTGCTCCCCATCCACATCAATCCGGCTGATGAAAGAGCGATCGACTTTCAGGGTATCAATCGGAAAGCGGTGCAAATAGCTGAGAGAGGAGTAGCCCGTGCCAAAGTCATCAATCGCTAGCAGCACTCCTAATTCCTGAAGCTGAGCTAATGTAGCTACCGCCGACTCGGCATTTTCCATCAGCAAACTTTCGGTGATTTCTAGCTTCAGCTGATGCGGGTCGAGTCCTGTTTCTTGAAGAATTTGGCTGACCTGTGCTGTTAAATGGTGGCTAAACTGTCTGCCCGACACGTTGACATTGATGATCAGCGGTGGGCGGTTGGGAAATTGCTGATTCCAAACCTGCATTTGCCGACAGGCTTCTCGCAAAATCCACCAGCCAATAGGGACAATCAGTCCCATGTCTTCGGCGATCGGAATAAATTCCCCCGGTGGCACCCTGCCGCGAGTTGGGTGGTTCCAGCGCACCAATGCTTCAAAACCGCTGACTTTACGGGTGTGTAAGGAAATAATGGGCTGGTAGTAAAGCTGCAGCTCGTGGCGTTCGATCGCCCGTCGCAGGTCGGTTTCTAACTGCAACAGCGTTACAGCCCGGGTATGCATTTTGGGATGAAAAATTTTGTAGCAGGCTCGCCCTTGGGCCTTAGCCCGATACATCGCAATATTAGCGTCCCGCAACAAATCTTCGGGGCGATCGTATCTTGTGCTGCTTAGGGCAATGCCAATGCTGGCAGAGGTAAAAATTTCACGCCCATCCACATTAAAAGGCAGTGCCAACTTCTGCTGAATGCGATCGGCAATCTGCGTGACGCTGTCGCTGTCTTTCACCGCCTCTAGCAAAATCACAAACTCGTCGCCGCCCAGCCTGGCCAAGGTGTCGTCAGCCCGAAGGCAGCTCGCAAGGCGCTGGGCAATGTCAATCAGCAGGCGATCGCCCGCCAAATGCCCGAGGCTGTCGTTAATTACTTTAAAGCGATCGAGGTCAATGAACAGGGTCGCGAATAGGACGCTGTTGTCCTGGCTGGCTTGCACCACCTGCCGCAGTCGATCCATGAGCATCAGCCGGTTGGGCAGTCCTGTGAGCGGGTCGTACAGCGCTTCGTATAGCAGGCGCTCTTCCATCTGTTTCAGGTCATTGACCTGCTGGCGAGTGGCAATATTGCGCTGCATCGCCACGAAATGGATCAGGTTGCCGCCCGTATCAAAAACCGGATCAATTGTGATCTCATTCCAGAAGGGAGTTTGGTCTTTTCGATAGTTCAGCAGCGTACAGGTAATGGATTGCCGCTGGGCGATCGCCTCTCGAATCTGTTGTACCACTGCAGGATCGGTGTCTATGCCTTGCAAAAATCGACAGTTTTTGCCAATCACCTCGGCGGCGCTGTACCCCGTCAATTGGGTGAAGGCAGGATTGACAAAGAGAATTGGATTATCCGGCTGATTGGGATCGGTAATCACAATACTTGTTGACGCATCAACGATCGTCCGTTCCAGATGAATGTGTTCCTGCATTGTTGATCACAGTTCTACTAGGCGAATGGATTGATAGCTCTGACAGGATGCTAGTACATCTAGTGCATCTATAGTGCCCGCAAATCTTGAGATGGGCAAGCACCCTTTCAGATTCAGCTAAGCCATGGGTGGAATTAGCCTACAGCATCTCTGACCGCGGCTCGGTAGGCTGCCACTTGCAGATCAATGCCCGTGATCGCCGTTCCTACTACGACGGCATCTGCGCCTAAAGCGATCGCCTGCTGCGCCATTTGGGGAGAGGCAATGCCCCCTTCACAAATTAAAGGGATCTGCAGTTCTGGCGTTGTGTGGGACAGGATTTGGCTCAAGAGATCAAATCCGGGTGGTGATAGGTGGCGAGTTGCTGCGGTATAGCCATACAACGTTGTGCCGATGAGATCGGCCCCGGCGGCAGCGGCGGCGATCGCGGCGTCTAAGGTATCCACATCGGCCATGACAGGTTTGCCCAAGTCTCGATGGATTTGATCAATTAAAGACGCCATGGTTTCTCCCTGAGGACGGTCGCGCTGGGTGGCATCAATGGCAATGATATCGGCTCCGGCGGTGGCGATCGCGGCGGCATCGCGGAACTGGGGTGTAATGTACACATCAAAGCCAGCTCTTTGCTGTTTCCACAGCCCAATAATCGGGGCGCTAATTTGCTGCCGCACAGCCTGGACATGGGCCGGTGTATCAATCCGTACCCCGACTGCACCCTGGTTAACAGCAGCATGGGCGATCGCAGCAATGATGCTAGGTTCATGGAGCGGTGAATCTATAGGTGCCTGACAGGAGACGATCAATCCTCCTTGAAGCGAGCGAATGGCAGCATAGGAAGATTGAGAGGCGCGTTGAACGGGTGCGAAGTTAGCCATGCTGAATGAATTTTTAATCTCCTGTTTTGGATCGTTGTTTGGATCGTTTTTGGATCATTGTTTGGATCGTTGAGGGATGGGAGTCGCTCTGGCGCTGCGCGGGCTAAAACCAGGATTGTTTGAAATCCTTGCCCTGCAAGGCTGCCAAACAATAATTTGTCTCTTACTCTATTGAAAATTGCGATGTCAAGGGAGGCAGCATCCGGGCGATGGCTCTGAGAAGGACTGAAGAAGAGATCTGCCCCATGCGCCGCTCCTACCAAATTTCGCACCTCTTGCTGAGAATGAATGGCCTAATTGATTAAGAATGATTGCAATGTCAGGGGGCGATACTGCCACCTGAGCGATCGCCTTAGAGGATGGAAACGGGCGAATGAAAATTGGCAATCAGTGAATACGGGATTTCAGAAACATGGCGCAACTCTTAGCAGGCGATACAGGCGGCACTAAAACCATTTTGCGATGGGTGGAAGCCGAACCTACTGCGACTGAAGTTCGGTTGAACACTTTATATGAGCAACGCTACACCAGCGCAGAATTCTCAAATTTGAGTCCCCTGGTGCAGCAATTTTTCAAGGAAGTAACCCATGACTTAGGGAAAACACCCGCGATCGAAAAAGCTTGTTTCTCGATCGCCGGTCCGGTCGTCAACAACACCTGTAATCTGACTAATCTTTCTTGGCTGCTAGATGGCACCCAGTTGCAGCAAGATTTAGGCATCGAAAAAATTAGCCTAATTAATGATTTTGTTGCCGTTGGCTATGGAATTGCCGGACTAGAACCCTCAGATCTCTGCCTGCTGCAGACCGGAGAAGTGCAAGCCGATGCGCCGATCGCTGTGATTGGTGCAGGTACGGGTTTAGGACAAGGCTTTTTGATCCGGCAAGCAGACGGTAGCTACCGCGTCTATGCTACGGAAGGCGGGCATACCGATTTTGCTCCACGCAACGAGCTGGAATTTCAGCTGTTGAAATACCTGCGCGACAAAATGAATTTAACCCGCGTGTCTGTAGAACGGGTGGTCTCTGGCATGGGCATTGTGGCGATTTACCAGTTTTTGCGCGATCGCCAAACCATCACCGAATCGCCTGAGGTGGCAGCTGCTATCCGCACCTGGGAACGAGAAGCTGGCATGTCCGAAAAATCTGTTGATCCGGCGGCTGTGATTGCGATCGCGGCGGCGGAAAAGCATGACCATCTTTCCCAAAAAACCATGGAGATTTTTGTGGAGCTATATGGGGCAGAGGCTGGCAACCTGGCCCTCAAACTTTTGCCTTATGGCGGACTTTATATTGCGGGTGGGGTGGCGGCCAAAAACCTGCCGTTGCTGGAGTCTGGGATCTTCCTGCGCGCCATGACGGATAAGGGGCGCATGCGTCCCTTAATGGAGCGCATTCCAGTTCAGGTCATCCGCAACCAAAAAGTGGGGCTAATTGGGGCCGCACTGTATGCGGCAAAACTGTAGCGCTGCGGGCTTGACTAAAACCAGATTATTTGTTGAAAGCCTCGCTCCGCGAGGCTTTCAACAAATAATCTGGACTTGATTCAGTTGAAAATTGCCATATTGAAGGTACGTCCATGGAATGATGGGCAACCCGCTTTGGTCTAGGAAGCAAGCTGTCTCTGCGTTTCCCAGCCCTTACTGCTTCGCTTCCTCTAATTGACCCAAAGCCAAATCTAGCCGCTGTTGCGCTGTCTGAAGGGCTGCCTCTGGGGTGCTTCTTTGCAGCAGCGCTGCTTCGATCGCTCGCCCCAGGTTCTCGGAAATCCGGTTATAGCCAGGAAAGATCGGACGCGATCGCCCGTACTGAGCTTGCTGGAGGAAGACATTCAGCACAGGCTGTTTGGCCATAAATTCTTGATAAGCAGGGCTTTGGCGAGATTTGAGGTTAATGGGCAGA
>DATNOY010000645.1:0-3955 GCA_036703495.1 Coleofasciculaceae cyanobacterium | reverse complement strand
CGGAAACGGTGACAACGACCTGATTCCCTGAACCAGAGAGCTTACATCCCAGCGTATAGGCTTGCAACCGGGAGGTGGCTGGGTAATGCTCAACCAACCGATAAAGTTGCCGCTTGTAACTCATGCCTAGACGAACATTGCCATCGTGATAGAACTTGAACGCATTCGTTAGAGTTTCAGGCGTAACAACAGGCAACATGGAAGAAAATCCTAAACAGCGGAGTGGACGATACAGGGTATAGCTAATGTGCCGAAGTTTTTGACTGATTTGCATCAGCCTGGTTGCGTATTTTCGCTGACTGAATTGCTGAAGTCTAATCGCATCCTGGCTTGAAGCAACCGCTTGGCAAAGCATATTAACGGATAAAATTCCGCTTCTAGAATAGAAGACTTTATAAAAATGTGGTTTTTAGCTAGAATTTTTATAACCTCTTAACTTACTGATCTCAGTAATTACCCTTAGATCTTATAGCGGTGATCTTATAGAGCGGTGTGCGCTCGGCTAAAGCTAGATGAATTTTTGACAGCCTTGCGGAGGAGGCTTTCAAAAATAATCTGGACTTGACTCAGTTGAAAATTGCTATAGCGGTAGCCCAGGTGGGATGGGAAAAATCCTACTCCCTTAGCGAGGGTGCACACTTGTACTCTCTCCGGTCTCAGCCCTGTAGCGACAGCTGGCATTTCAGAAACTCCTGCTGGCGATTTACTCGATGCATTGATTACAAGATCTTTTTTATGAAAGCTGGATGGAGCGATGCTTTTGTAAAATAATTGACACTCTACTAAGCGCAAAGCGCTACAAATCTGCACCTTGGTGAGGCAAAAAGGCGATGGCGACGTACAAAAACGTGATGGAGCTTTTGGTGGAAGAGGAAGTCTCGCGGCAGGTTAAGGCGCTTCCTACTCGAATTGCATCGTACATCAACCAGACTGAACTGGTGGCCTACGCTTTGAATCAGTTGCCTTCACTCTATGCCACTAGTGAAAAAGGTTTAGAACACCAGATGGAACGTGGCAGAGCGAAATTTTCAGCTCAAATTTCCCAAGCGGTACAGCGGGCGATCGCCGCTATCCGTCGGGATCCCCTGCGAACCTATGTGCCGCTTAAGGCTCAGCAGGCTATTCCTTTAAGGGAAGTGCTCCAGCAAATGCAAATCCTGTTACGGAACGATCACGTCAATTGGGAAAATTTACCCATGGCGGTTGAGCGAGCCTTAAATCGGGCTTCTCAGGGTGAGATCAGTTGGGATAATCGCTATGCTCAGTCTAGCCAAGGGGCACCGCGACTCAATATCTCTTCTCCTTTTCCGCATCAGATACCAGTTAACCCTTACCCCCCAGAGCAAACGGCTGAAGAGGAACGTCCCAATTTTGTTCGCCGCGAGCCAGCCCCCGACGAATTATTTGGCTGGGATGATCCGCTGTATGATCCTCATTTTCCAAAGTAACCCTGAAATGGCAACCTTCCCCCTTTCATTCCCGACTCACTTCCATGCCTAGCAGCAGTTGATCGACGAGCTCTTTAACAAATGCCTCATCCAAGGGAGCATGTTTGAGCAGCAAGCGATACCAAACTGCGCCATAGATGGCATCAACTGCCACATCTAAATTCAATGTTGATCGCAGCTCTCCTCGGTCAATGCCGCTTGCCAAAATAGCGCGAGTGGCAGCTCTGCGTTTAGCCACAAACAACTCCCGAAATGCTTCCGCTACTTTGAGGTCGGTTTGGGATTCGGCAATCAACCCGATCACGGCTGAGCCAGCGGTGGTTTGGGTCAACAGGGTAGACAGATGGCTCAACATTTGCACCAGATCGGTTCTTACCGCCCCTGTATTGGGCAAAGGAACTGCCTTAGCGGCTTGAGCGGCATAAGCCTCCATAATTACGGCTGCCTTGCAAGTCCACCAACGGTAGATCGTTTGCTTGCCTACCCCAGCCCGCTGAGCGATCGCTTCGATACTGACTCCTGCATAGCCCTTTTCTTCTAGCAACGCTGCTGCCGCTGTCAAGATGGCTTGGTGTGCTCGGGGGCACCGTCGCCGCCAGTCGGGAGATTTGGTTGTCGTTGCCTCATTGAGCAGCGTGTCTTGACTGGGTTGCGATACAGGAGGCTCCATAAAAAGCGGCTCTAAATTAAAAATAGTGAGTTAAAAAAAAGCAGTTAAAAAAGCACAGTCAGGATTTCATTGGGATTCAAATAGAGGGTTGATTTTTCGGGCAAGCGCTTGCCCAAAATCAATGCCCTGGAGAATATCACCAACACTGTGCCTCAATTATAAGCGAGACGAGCCGTCTCATTGATCAGTTGACAAGACGAGCCGTCTCGTCTAGTTTTAGTAGTGTGAGTTTGAGAGGGGTAATCTGCCGATCGCCAGCCCACATCACCTATCTGAAACGATACCCGGCATTTTTTGATCCAGCGCTTTTTGATCCAGCATTGTTGATTACAGGAGCTACCGCCATGATTGATCTTTATTACTGGACCACCCCTAACGGCCACAAAATCACGATGTTTCTGGAAGAAGTGGGGCTACCCTACAGCCTCATTCCCATCAATATTGGAGCGGGTGATCAGTTCAAGCCAGAATTCCTCAAGATTGCGCCCAACAACCGTATCCCCGCGATCGTGGATCAAGCGCCTGTAGACGGAGGCGAACCCATTTCAGTCTTTGAGTCGGGGGCGATTCTGCTGTATTTGGCAGAGAAGACGGGAAAACTGTTGCCCCAGGATTTGCGAAAGAGAGGGGAAGTGCTGGAATGGCTGTTTTGGCAGATGGCTGGTCTAGGCCCAATGGCAGGACAAAACCACCATTTCAGCCAGTACGCGCCCGAGAAAATTCCCTACGCCATTAACCGCTACGTGAATGAAACAGGTCGTCTATATGCGGTTCTCGACAAGCGCCTGAGCGATCGCCCTTATGTGGCAGGGGATGACTATTCGATCGCCGATATCGCTATTTATCCCTGGATTGTCCCCTATGAGCGGCAAGGGCAGAAGCTAGAGAGTTTCCCTCACCTCAAGCGTTGGTTTGAAGCGGTTCAAGCCCGTCCTGCAACTGTGAAGGCCTATGAGCAAGCAGAGCAGTTTAAGGCTCAAGCGATCGATATGGAGAAATCGCGGGCGCTATTGTTTAACCAATCTGCGAATACGATTCAGCGGTAGCTATAGCCGTCCTTATCATGAGGGCGTAGCACCCTATCTCCCCATTACCTCTCCTCCCTCCCAAAAATCTTCATGGAAAAGCTCGACTGGCTAGAAACCAGACAACCGGGGAAAACTCGCATTTCGTTGGCTCTGTTGGGGGCGGCTGCCTTTATAGTGATTGCCGATGTGCGGGTGATTGATCCCTTACTTCATGTGATTGCCAATGAGTTCTCGGCAGGGGTGGGTAGCACGGCAATCATTGTTACGGCCTACGCCATTCCTTACGGTCTGTTTCAGCTGATTTATGGACCGTTGGGCGATCGCATTGGCAAACTGAAGGTGATGACGGCTGCTATGGCAGCATTTGCCTTGGGTACGGCGGCTTGTGCTGTGGTACCGAGTTTGCTGCTGCTAGCGCTGCTGCGATTTTTAACAGGCATGGTCGCAGCAGCCATTATTCCCTTATCTCTGGCCTATATTGGTGACAATTTTCCTTATGCAGAGCGTCAAGCGGCGATCGGTCGCTATCTGACTGCCATCATGTTGGGGCAGATTTTTAGCACCAGCATCGGCGGCATTTTTGGGGAATATTTGGGCTGGCGCGGCATTTTTCTGGTGTTTGGGCTGGCATCGTTGGGCATTGCTGTTGCGTTGTGGATGGCATCCCATCAGGTGCCCGATCCGCGCAGCACAATGGGACGCAGGGGTTTGGCGTCTTTGAAGCCCTATTTTCAACTGCTGGCTCGGGCCGATGCCCGGATTGTCATCATTGGCGTATTGATTGAAGGCCTATTTTTGTTCGGCAGCTT
>DATNOY010000644.1:0-2464 GCA_036703495.1 Coleofasciculaceae cyanobacterium | reverse complement strand
CCGTTGCCACTTGATAGAGTAAAGGCTGAAACAGGTGAAAGTTGCGTTTGTCAATCAGCGTTACTTCAACCGGGGCCCGACCCAGCTCCTTAGCTGTGTATAACCCTCCAAAACCGCCACCCACAATTACGACCCGGTGCTTTTCAGCTAGACCTACCATTTCTAGGAATTCCTCCGTATGATGCTCTCCCTACGTTTTCAACCCAATGCCCAGGCTTCGATCAAGTCCCTGTAGCGCTCTTACTCCGGTGAGAGAGGAGGGTCGGCACACCCCTGAGCCAGGAGTGGAATCCTCAAACCCTACCGTTATATCCCTGATTGCTAGGGAAAAGTCGGTCATGTTCTAGACCTCTTGTTGATTTGCTAGACAAGGGCGAATCCCTGACCCAAAAATCAACAGCAGATTTGCAACGTCACCGGAAAGGCTATATGCAAAGTTTAGTAAAGTAGAGATTGATACAAAGCTTAACCCAATTTGTGCTTCATCTGGGTAGCTATAGCTACGGGGATGTCAAACTTTCACTCAAACTTCCGAATTGCTTTAACTAATTGGTCAATCTCGGATTCTAAAGTCAGGTAATGGAGACAAGCCCGCACACAATCGGGATCTTGGATAGTGCGTAGAAAAATTGAGTCTTGCTCCAGGGCTTGTACCAGTCGGGTATGGATGCCTGGCTCTTTGCGATCGACTGTGAATGACACCAGCCCTGCTTCGGGAGGAGCCGTACGTAGACAAGTAATGGCAGGAATTTCTTTGAGCTGTTGCCACAGGTTAAGACTGAGGTCCTGAATCCGCTGGAGGCGATCGGCTGCGGTGCCCCACTGGTTTTGCAGTGCGATCGCCTCTCGTAAGCCGCCAAATAGGGCATAGTCCGATGTTGCAACCTCAAACCGGCGACCGTCGGGTTGCCAGCCGATGGGGTAGCCGGAGCTATTCTTTCTAACGCTGCGCCAGCCGATAAAGGTGGGGTTGATGCTTTGCAAAGCTTCTGGATGAATGTATAGCCCTCCAATACCCGCCGGGCCGCACCACCACTTGTGTCCTGTGAAGGCATAGAAATCCGCGCCAAGCTGGCTCAGGTTGAGGGGCAAAACGCCAACGGACTGGGCCGCATCCACCAGCAGCCGCACAGTTGCTCCTCGGGTGGGGTACTGGTGGCAGGCTTTGGCAATTTTGGCGATCGGCAAAACTTGTCCGGTATTCCAAAGAATATGGCTGACAACCACGAGGCGCGTTGAAGGCCGCAGATTCTGGGTGATCACGGTCACCGGATCTCCCTGGTTGAGGGTAGCCATCAGCGGACAAAAGGTCACCTCTGCCCCAAATCGTCGCTGAATTTCTAAGGCGGCGGCAATGATCCCGGGATGTTCGCAGTCTGACAGCAGCAAATGATCGCCAGCTTGCCAATCAATTCCCCACATGGGGATATTGCAGCCAACAGAGACATCTTCAGTCAGGGTGATTGTTTCGGGTGGGGCTCCCAGCTCAGCGGCGATCGCCTCCCGCATTTGCTGTAGTTCTTGCGTTACCCATTCATTAGCAGCTCCCGAAAAAGGCCCAATCCGTTGTATCTGCTCATGGGACTGCTGAATAGCAGCGATCGCGCTTTGGGCCATGGGCCCTTGCCCGCCATAGTTAAAGTAAAGCTTGTTGTCTAGGGCAAGAAACTGCTGGCGATGCTGTTCCAACAAGTCTGGGGGGGAGCTGGTCATTGACATATCTTCTCTTCAACCCTATCTCTTCAACCACAATGCGCAAACCTCAACAAACGGAGAGGCGATCGAATTGTATCAGGGTGATTCAAGAACTGCTTGTAGTTAGCGCGGCTGAGGAGCGGCTCAAAAAAATACAGCCAGAAAAATAATCAAAAAAGATTTGACAAAACGCGATGGCATAGGTGAATATAGAGATCGCGCACAAAACGCGAAAAGCACATGGGATCGTAGTTCAATTGGTTAGAGCACCGCCCTGTCACGGCGGAAGTTGCGGGTTCGAGCCCCGTCGATCCCGTTCTAACACTGCTTAAATTCTGGCTTCCCGAATGCACTTTGCTTCGTATTCGCGAGACGGATAGTCAGGATCTAAATGGTGGGTTTAGGGCGGTTTTCCCTCAAAGCAGGTTTCTGAAATTCTAGGGAGTCAAACGTCCTCTAGAGGTATTTCTACTCCGAGCAACCCCTCTGAAATGCTGAGGGGATTTGTTTGCATGAGAAAGGTTAGCTGCGAGTAGAGTTTGGCAGGACTGTGATTGCTGAGCGATCGCCCCATTTGCAAACAGGTTTGGATAAGGAAATAACCTAAGATTTCTGCAACTCCGGCCTGGACTGTTGAGGATCCGGGGAAGTGGGTGAAGCTGCTGCGAAATCCGCCCGCTTGGCGATCGATTCCCTGGAGGGGGATAAGCCGCTAGAATTCTTAAGGATGAAGCGAGCCCACCAAACTTCTCTTCATCCTTCACCCTTC
>DATNOY010000643.1:0-3501 GCA_036703495.1 Coleofasciculaceae cyanobacterium | reverse complement strand
CTATCTTGACTTCTAAACTATAATCTTTTCTAGGTTCGAGACCGCCGCTCTCCGCCTCACTCTCGCTTGGCTTCCCTCGACCGCTTTATCAATATAACGACCCCATCCTAATTCTGTCAACTCTAACGAGAAAGAAAATTTCGGGAGGGATTTAGAAGGTTGCTGGTACAGGAGTTCAGAGCCTATTGGCTAAGCTGCGAGGAAGATCTCGCCCGTCATATCTTTGCGTCTGCGGTCAAGAACATTCGCAACCGTAGCAGGCTGAATGTTTGCCCTAGGTTAATGGGTAAGAGCGAAATCCCAGCAATATTGGACTGAACCCAGCCTTCACCCCAATGCCATTCATGGTATCCATCAATCCCTTGGCTTAGCGTCATCCGTAGTTCATTGGGCTCCGCTACTTCTATCTGATGCAGGATAGAGATGGGACCGATCCAACTAGTGAAGGTCGTGCCTGTTTGCAAACGTTCTTGCAATCCCCCAGAGAAGGTTTGGGGATAGAGCCACTGGCGGAATTGATCAGGGAGCAGCAAGCTATCCCGAATTTTTTGTTCTGAGGCATTGACTTCAATCCGAAGGTTACTTTGTTGAAAAGTGCCAAACATGATGAGTTTAATGTTTTGGGTGAAAGTGCTGAGAACTCATTCCTTACAAGCTTCGATTGATTAGGCTGTACGAGTAGACTATAGTTCTGAAGTTCTAGATATCGCTGTCTCAGAGATTTTCTGGCTCTAGTTGGATTCTAGTATTACAGGTTAGCAAGGAGCATTGATGGTTGACTGGATTACAGTAACAGTGAAACTTTTTGCCGCATATCAGGAAGCTTATGGCGTACCAGAGCTAATGCTGGAACTGCCAATAGGAGCAACTGTAGGACAAGTGCGCGATCGCTTACTGAATGAGCGTCCGCAGCTAGAACAATGGCGCAATTTGACGCGATTTGGCGTAAATCTTCAGTTTGTAGAACCTGAAACGATTTTGCAGGAAGGGGATGAGGTGGTTTTAATCCCGCCAGTCAGCGGAGGTTAGGCGCAAGACTTTCGATGAGGGAAAACGGCTCTGCCGATAGTTGCCAGATAAATTGATCGGAAAAAGCCTCCTCTTCTAGATCCTTGTAATTTGACAAAATTGCACTAACCATTCTTTGATGCGGTAGGTAGCACGGCAATCATCTTCGTTGTAGCGAAGAATAGCGTCCAGGTGAACGCGATCGCCTGTCACTAGCCACTGGTCATACCAACAGATGGATTGAGCCCCATTTGCTTCGGCATCTCGCCAATTAAAACCTAGCCATCGGGCGATCGGTTTCAGGGCATAGCTTTCTACCGGCATAATGGCTACTCGCGTCACCCGTTCATGTAGATCAACGAATCGGCTGAGCAAGGGTTCAACTTGATGACGAGGCGTGCCATATAATTCGCCAAGCCGTTTCACAGTCTGAACTTCATAGGGACAGAAATGGAAGATCGGTGCATGGGGATAGCGCCAAACTAAATCGAGGAACTGTCCCCAAACTAAACCTTCATCTTCTTGGTGCTCTGCTAGAAGGGGATAGAAAACTTCTGTTTGAGCTAAGCGATCGACCACTAATACCCCATGTAAATAGATGAGGTTCTGCTCCGGAGCCGCTTCAATATCAAAGTAAAGCTCGACATTAGCGGTAGGTAACTCGCTCTCCGATAGGAGAGGAAACGTCACCTCATCTGTGACGTCTAGATGAGCAAGCGCCTGGTTTTGCAAAGTAGCTTGAGCCTGCTTCACTAAGCGTCGAGCAACTTGTGCCCCAAACCCAGGCAATGGCTCCAAATGCTTAGGATTAGCAATCGCAATAGCTTCTAACGTCGTCAGTTGCAGTGCTTTGAGATGAATGTAGCGGCTAGGAGTAACGCCCGGAAGTAAAGAAAGATGGGAGTTGTCTTGAGCAAGGCTGTAGCAATGGCTAAACCAGTGGCACAGGTCACAACGGCTGTGGGAGATAAATACCTCTGGCTCTTGCTGTTGTAACAGCATCTCCATACAATTTTGGAGAGTCTCCTCCATACGCGGCAAGACATCTACTAAATTCACTGCGTAGACTCGTCGCTGACGCAATACGAGATAGCTGGTTTCTGACCACATGCCTTGAACAATTGCCAGCACATAGGCATGAAAGGCCGCTGATATTTGGTAGTCTAGCTTGGGGCGTTTACCTAGACGGATGTCAAGAGGAACGTACACCCAGTCCCCAAAGTGGGAGTACCCAGGCTGCTTGATCAGCAGGTTAGGGCAACTGACTAAAGTGATCCCGTTTTCTAGAGTGATTTGTAAAACACCGTTAGCAATGCGATCCACGCCTTGCTGCATTAAAGCCAAAGTTGCCGCTGAACCAGCTGCCCAATCACGTCTGGGGTAGCTAGGTTCTTGATAGGGAGCCTCAGCCAGAGTATCTTGCTGATGGAGAATGCTATCTTGACGCAGCTTGAGCAAATAGTCAGCAGGGCGATCGCGTTGTTCTGAATTACCGTATAAATCTAAAAAAGCTCGTCGAGGGCAGCGCTGGTAAGTAAACAGCAGCTCATCCGTTAACCAAATACCTTCTGCTTGGACTGCCGCTGCATTTACAGGGAGCGGCACGGTTGGCAGCGGCTGTGAATGCATCAGAACTAAGGAGGCGGGTAAATCTCCCTCAGCCTCCGTTGCGTTGGGGCGGTAGGGGTTAACCGACAAGAACCTCCATAGGAGCCAGAGAAGAATGAAAGATTAAACAACTATTGGGCAGGGAAGAAACGATCACTTGTCTCAAGCGATGCCTATGCTGACTTGCACTTCGTTTCCATGTGACCATACCGCACCAGACACTTCAAACAGGTTAAATATTTTTGTAACTTCCCAACTTTATCTATGACTGTAGCTTGATTTTTTAAATTTTGCTGATCTCATTTGAGAAAAAGTAAGAGATCAGCAAGAAAGAGCAGAATGCCTAATGCACAGCGGCAGGTCATCTATGGCAAGATGCCCACCTTAGACCCCTGCCTTTAAGACCCTTCCTCTAGACCCTCTACTCTGGATCCGAAGTGTATGCCGAACCAGATGAGCTATCTTCCGCAATCTGATTGGCGGCATTGGGTGGCAAATAAGCAACGATGAGTTCTGCCACCTTTTCCTTTTTATCAAGCTTCAGGAGACATTCGCCGCTACCCGTTCTACCTTGCAGTGGGATTTTCTCGGGAAGCAATCTTGCCATACGATTTATATCCGTCAATATTTTCACTTCCATATCGTCAGCGGCAAGCGCAATGCCGGCCAGTTTGTCCAACTTATTGGCAAATTGCATAGACTGAACTCCAATCTCCCCCCGCTTGAGAGCTTTAATCGCACTAACAGGCATCCGTTTGGAGTGACCTTGGGTAGAAATGAGCAATAAATTATCTGCCGTAGTCAGCGCCACACAGCCAACGACCTCCTCTTGCTTCGATAGGCGCAAAGCGGGTTGACCTTGGGCAGCCCGGCCCATTATGGGGA
>DATNOY010000642.1:0-3594 GCA_036703495.1 Coleofasciculaceae cyanobacterium | reverse complement strand
GTGATCACAGATTTGAGAAGCTGTTAATAAGCGACGATAACCATCCACATGCAGGCGGGCAGAGTGGTCCCAGGTATAAAACTCGCAGAGCGGTTGGCTTTGATCCATCAGAGATTTTGCCACATCGGGTTGAATCATTTGCTGCATCGCCTGGGCGATCGCTGCGGGCTGGTGCGGGTTGACCAGCAAGGCTTGCTGATCTGACAAAAACTCAGTAAATGGCGGCTGGCGAGAAGTGAGGATCGGTAAACCGGAAGCGATCGCCTCTAAAACTACTAGCCCCCAGCCTTCTTTCAGCGAAGGAAACACAAACGCATTGGCGGCTTGATACAGCGTCGGCAGATCGCTATCGGCAATCACGCCCGGCAGAATCAGATGACTTGCTTCTAACTCTAAATTAGCGACCTCCGTAAAGAAGGCATCTCGATACGCCTGATAGTCGAACAGCGTTGCGCCGCCGGCAATCACGAGCTGTGCCTGGGGATACTGGCGCAAAACCTGAGTGAAGGCTTGCAGCAGAGCGATCGAATTTTTGCGGGGTTCAATACCCCCCACGGTGAGATAGACCGGATAGCCAGATATGCCCAACCGCTGCTTCAGCTGAGCGATCGCCTCAGGATTAACCGGCAGGAAGCGATCGCGATTGACCCCATTTAGCACCCTGAGGGCATCAATGCCATATTGCTGCTGCAATTCAGCTTGCCAGTAGTCGCTGACGCAAAAGCAAAGATCAGGTTCAAGAATTGATTTCTCCTGGCAGGACTGCAAATAGGGGCTGTTAAAGGCATCAATGTGATGGACGGTTCTGGCAAAGTGCGGGATCTGCCTCTGCTGGCGCAGCCGGAGCAAGGCATTGGCACTAATACAATCTTGAGCATGGTAGCAGTCATATGGCTGCGCCTGCAGATGCCCATTACCCAGGAAATCAACAAATTCTTGGATGCGTTGCTGAATCAAGCGGTCGATGCCGCCTGCAACCGGAGCCGCTGGGATCAGCTGAGCGCAGCTAGCCAGCGTACGATGGAACCCTGTGCCGTCCTTGTCCAGCGCATAGATGCAAACCTCATGCCCCAAGCGCTGCAAAGCTTCTGCCAGTTCTACTGTATGAATGACGCTACCTCTAGGCTTAGTTGCATAGGTAAATAGCGCAATTCTTAAAGCGTCCTGCTTTAAAGCGTCCTGGTTTAGAGCACTGGGCATGGCTGCGCCTCCGGTGCAAACCCTGTAAGCGATTCCTGCTGCAAGTCCCAAAATAAGCCCGTTTCTCCTTGCCACTGCAACTGCAGCTGCCGGGTAGAATCAATTTGCCCCACCCGCGCACACGTTAATCCGCGTTGCTCAAATTTGGACTGCACGGCTTCTACCTGGTGCGATCGCACGCTCAACAAAAATCCATAGCTAGGAAAGCTAGTCAGCCAGCGGTCTAACGGCACATCCGCAGGACAGGGAATGGCATCGAGATTCAGCATTGCCCCACAGCCGGAAGTTTCCAACAGCATTAACAGCGTGCCGACAATGCCGCCCATGCTGATATCTTTGCCTGCATCACACAGTCCCGCCTCTGCTAACTCGGGCAGAATTGCTAAATCCTGACGCAGTTGCATAGGATCGGCTTCTGTGGCTGCATTCCAAAATGGATATTTGGGGTGAGGCTGCCCCCGCAGATCGATCGCCACTAGCAGGCAATCCCCCACCTGTGCTCCAAAGCTGGTGATCAACCGCTGGGCCCGACCCAAAATTGCTACGGACAACGCATCATAGGGACTGTGGCAATTGGTATGCCCTCCCACAATGGGCACCTGGTAGGTCTGAGCTGCTGCCTGCATACCAGCCAGCAACGGCTGACTCTGCGCCAGAGATTGGCTCCAAAGCGTGTCCACCACGGCGATGGGTCGCCCACCCATGGCGTAAATATCGCTGACATTGACCATGACGGCACACCACCCGGCAAACCAGGGCTCGGCTGCCACCAGCATGGGCAAAATGCCTTCGGCAGCCAGCAATAGATAGCTATCCCCATCGGGGATGGCGGCACAGTCATCCCCCAATAGCACCTGATCAGCAAGAGGGTTCGCTTTTAATCCGGTCTGAACGCGGACTAAATGCCCTGCGGCGGCTGGAAGATGAGCTGCCGCCTGCATGCGGGCGACTGTCTGAATATCCTGCTTTTGCAGGATACCCAAAGATTGCCGGAGTTGTGCGATTAACTCAATTAGCACATTTGCCTCAGATTGATCGTCAGATTTGCCCAATGAGAAAGGTTGCAAGTAGGATCTCGCCTGTCAGGCGATCGCTGGCTTTCCGGACTCAAACGTTGACATGGCAGAACAGGCCCCACACTTACCACAGCCCGCTTTAATGTCCTGTGAGGACATGCCGGCTCGGTTCAGCAAGACGCTGATTTGCTGATAGAGCTGATACATCAACTCGCTGCTGGGGGCAGGATGAGCCGCCAAAGGCGTGCCGCTGATGGGCACAAAGGGCACTACAAAAGGATAGACGCCGATTTGAATTAGGCGATCGCTCGCTTCTACCAGGGTTTCCAGGCTGTCTCCTAGTCCTGCCAGCAGATAGGTACTCACCTGTCCTCGTCCAAATACCCGCACCGCTGCTGCAAACGCCTGGAAATAAAACTCGACCGGCACCGTTGCTTTGCCAGGCATAATTTCTGCCCGTACTGCTGGATCCACTGCCTCTAAATGCATTCCCAAACTATCTACGCCTGCTGTCTTGAGGCGATCGAACCAGACAAAATCATCGGGAGGTTCACATTGGGCTTGAATCGGCAAATTTACCCGCTGCTTGATGGCTCTGGCACACTCGGTTAAATAGGCAGCACCACGATCGCTGGTATTGGGCGTACCTGTGGTCATCACCATGTGCTGAATGCCATCCAGCCGGACGGCAGCTTCTGCAACTTCTGCTAGTTGAGCAGGCGTTTTGCGGGCGATCGTCCGCCCGGCTTCCAAAGAGCGACCGATGGCGCAAAACTGGCAAGAGGTGGCAGCATCGTTATAGCGCATACAGGTCTGCAGCACCGTTGTGGCTAAAACATCCTGGCTGTGGAGCAAGGCAATTTTCCAGTAGGGAATCCCATCTGCTGTCGTTAGGCTGTAAAACTTTGGCTGCTGGGGAAAGCTAATCGGGGCGATCGCTTCTTCCTGCCAGTGCAGCACAGCGCCATCAGCCTCTAGCTTGGCACTATAGGGCGATCGGTCAGCCGTACCCGTGAAGATGGGCACCATCACAGTTGTGCCATCAATCGTAATTGCTTTGTGGTCAGAGGGCCCGGCCCCTCCTTTCCGCCCTGCGGCTCCAATCTCTTGCTCAACCAGCCTTAAACCGTGTGACTGTAACTCTGTGATCAGATGCTGTTTATCCATGGGCGAGTAGTAGAGAGTTGGGTAATCTGGCAATTTTCAACGGAGTCAAGTCCAGATTATTTTTTGAAAGCCTCGCTCCGCGAGGCTTTCAAAAAATAATCTGGCTTTAGCCGAGTGCGAACCGCTATGGAGACGGGGTCATCGGCAATCAGGGATAGGGAGAACTGAGCAATCACACGACCTACCAAAGGCTGGGTTAGCTTGTCTTTGG
>DATNOY010000641.1:0-5415 GCA_036703495.1 Coleofasciculaceae cyanobacterium | reverse complement strand
CTTGACGCTGATCGCCTATGGGGCTGGGACGCCCGGTGGATTGTTCTCACCATCGCTGATTTTGGGTGCAGCGTTAGGGCATTTGGTGGGATTCTTAGCCCACACGCTGGAGCTCTATGTTGGATTGCCGCTGGGCGTCCCACAAGGCGTTAGCCCTACCACTACGTATGCTTTGGCAGGTATGGGAGCCTTTTTCAGCGCCGTAACTCGTGGCCCGATTACGGCAATCGTTATTGTGTTTGAGATCACGACGGACTTTAATCTAGTGCTGCCGCTGATGGTGGGGTCGGTGGTTGCCTACCTGATTAGCGATCGCATTGCCAGTGGCTCCATCTATACCCGCCTGCTTGCCTGGAATGGCATTTTCTTAGACCGAGATATTACGAGCGAATCCTGGGCAGAATTAACGGCTGCTGATTTGATGCAGCGGCGGGTAGAAACCTTGGCTAGCCAAATGCCGCTCAGTGAAGCAGTACAAGCTTTTTCGCGATCGCACCATCGAGGTTTCCCAGTGGTCGATGCGGGTAGACTGGTAGGTATTGTCACTCAAACGGATTTAGCTGATCCGTCTCGCCGTCCGGTTACGGCCGAAGAAATCACTTTGGCGGATATTATGACGCCTAACCCGGTCACAGTTCATCCGGCCGATCCCTTGCCCCATGTTTTGTACTTGCTCAACCGCTACAAAGTGAGCCGCTTGCCGGTGACAGAAGGGCATAAGCTGGTCGGCATCATCACCCGGGCCGATATCATTCGGGCTCAGGCCGACCAAGTGACGGGCGAATTCCAATCGTTTGGGCCACAGCCTGAACCCGCCTATGTGGTTTATCAAACTCGATCGCCTGCCACAGGCAAAGGTCGCCTCTTGGTGCCGCTCAGCAACCCCAAAACGGCTCCGGCGCTTTTGGAACTGGCGGCTGCGATCGCCCGGGAGCATCAGTACGAGCTGGAATGCCTGCATGTCATGGTAATTCCTCGCGGTCAGTCTCCGACAGAAGTCACTCTTCGCACTACGTTGGGTCGTCGTCTGCTGCGGCAGGCAGAACAGGTCGGACGCCAGTGGCAGCTTTCCATCCATACCCAAATCTGCATTGCCCATGATCCAGCTCAAGCAATGCTAGAAGCGATTCATCAGCGGCATATCGATCGCGTGTTGATGGGATGGGATGGTAAAACGACAACACCCGGACGCATTTTTGGCAGTGTAGTGGATACCATCATCCGCCAAGCTGCTTGTGAGGTGGTCTTAGTGAAATTTAAAGACCAGCCTTCCTTTAACCATTGGCTGTTGCCCATTGCAGGTGGCCCTAATGCCGAAGCCGCTAAACAACTGCTGCCTGCCTTGCTGACGCTGGGGCATGTGCCTCGGGTCTGCATCTGTCAGGTGTTTGACCAAGAACCCATTTGGCAAGAAACCCAGATGCTGCGGCAAACGGTGCAGCAGCTTAATCGTGAGATCAACCACTCCGTCTCCTCTCGATTCGTCTGGGGCAAACCAGTGCCCGACGCCGTGCTACAGCTGGCCGGCAAAGAAAAATGCGATGTGATCATCCTGGGAGCCAGCCGAGAAGGGTTACTGACTCAGGTGATTAAGGGCAATATTCCTGAGGCGATCGCTCGCACTAGCGATCGCACGGTCATTCTAGTACGGGGAGAAATCACGCCAGTGGAGCGATAGATGTATCACAAGACGCCTCACAGAATGATCGCAGGAAGTTAATCTTCTCCGGAACCTGACGGCGGGTGCGATCGTCTAGTGGGTGATCTGCTGGGATGATGATGATATAGCTGCAGTCAGTTTAGTGAGGGCATAGGGAGGCTGAGAGCTGCGTTCCCAGTCATGAGGTTCTACTGTTCGGCTGAGGTCTCGACCGTGAGCAACCGAACGGCTCACGAGTTCGGCGAGGCTTTCTCGATCTGTTGCAGCCCTTGCACCCCATCCTGACCCGTTAGACTACGGCTATATCAATTAGGGGATAATTAATTTTTTGTGGAGGAATAATATGAAAAGGCAAACACGGGGCTTGTTGGATGACCTGATAAATTCTCCCACAACCGGTAATGGAACTGACCAAGCCGATTCTCTAGTGGGAACCAACGGTCCTAACACCATTAGAGGACGGGGTGGAGATGACTTCATTCGGGGACTTGGCGGTAACGACAAGCTCTATGGCGATAGTGGTAATGATACGGTGCGAGGCGGCGACGATAACGACACCATTTACGGCGGTAATGATGACGATCAGCTGAATGGCAATGATGGTCGGGACACTATCTATGGCGATAAAGGCGAAGATGCCCTGTCTGGCGACAACGGTGACGATAAGCTGTATGGTGGCAGCGGCAATGACGAGCTCAATGGCGACAAGGGTGACGATCAGCTCTATGGCGATGATGATGATGACACCCTGAGCGGTGACGATGGCGATGACCAACTGATCGGCGGTGATGGTAACGATGTCCTGTTTGGCAATAACGGCGCAGATCGCCTGTTTGGGTACGATGGCGATGATGACCTAGAGGGCGGCAAAGACAATGACCAGCTCAGCGGTAACGGGGGAAACGATACGCTGGAGGGCGGCGATGGCAATGATCAACTCAATGGCAATCCAGGCGATGATCGGCTCTTAGGCGGCAACAGCGATGATGTCTTAGTTGGCAATGAAGGCAATGATTTCTTGAACGGCGAAGCAGGCTCTAACATTTTGACGGGCAACGTTGGCAAAGACACCTTTGTCCTCAATAAGGGACAGGGACGCGATCAGATCACCGACTTTAAAGATCGCCAGGATGTATTTGGGCTAACTGGTGGATTAACGTTCCGCAGCCTCAGAATTGTTCGCGGTAAAAATGGTGGAACTGAAATTAAGGCGGGTAAAGATCCGCTGGCCTTCTTGCCCAACGTCAAGCCCAATGTGATTACTGCAACAGATTTCACATTTGTTTAGAAGCGTGAATTTAAGGATATAGGGTTTGGGGTCTGCGCCCGCCCTAATCCTGGTTTTTTAAACAGTTTTTTAAACAAAGTGGTACGGCGGCAGCATTTCGCCGACACTCAGTTCCCAGTGGGTTAACTGGCTTTGCCATACTGCCAGATGTTCATAGAGCAAGCGCTCTTGAATGCGATCGCCCAAGATGTAAAACCGCTCGATGCCGTTGCCCGGCTCGCCCCGTACCCAGTCTGAGTAGTGCTTTGCGAGTTCATCCTCCAGCTGTTGCAGTTCGGCTTGCTGCTGCTGTTGCCATTCCATTTGCGCTTGATAAGACTGTTTTTTAGCGAAGAAATAGTCTTTGCCTTTCAAATCAGGTGCGATCGTCGGTTCTGAGTAAGGGATACCAATCAGCTTCAACAAATACTCTGCCTTGCCCTGCAGCTGGGCTAGCTTGGCCGTATACTCGCTTTGATGCACTGCTAAATGCTCAAGCAACCCTTGTTGAGAAACAAAGCGGGTGCCAAACTTCAGCGGTAACAGCGTCGTTTGCTGAAAGAGTTCGCGAGTCACCCGATCATGCGCCAAAATTGCCTGCAGCAGCTGTTCGTCGCTGGCTTGCAAAGCTGCGAAGTCTAAATCAGGTTCCACTAAAGCCGCTAGGTCTTTGCCTGGGATGAGCTGAACTGATCCTGAAATTCCTGGAGGCAACTCTAACGCCCGAGTTGGATTGGGGAGAAACGCATAAATATACATTGCTGGGAATAGACAATAAAAAAATCGCTCAGCACTGCCTTGTTTCCTAGTAAAGCAGGAATCTAGCAAAACTGAGCGAAGATGTGGAGTTTATTAAGCGGAACCAACTGTGGCAGAACTTGTGGCAGAACTAACTGTGGCGATTTAGCGATTCAGCAGGTTTGCGGTGAGCAATTTCGGCAAACTTGCCGTTGGTATGTCCATTGCCACTGCGAGGCTGAATTACCCCGTAGCCACCGTGATTACGTTCATAAATCACGTTAATCTCCCCGGTCTCCGAGTTGCGGAACATGTAAAAGTCATGATCCACCAGTTCAAGCTGCTCTTGCGCTTCTTCAAGCGTCATGGGCGGCATGGCGAAATACTTAGTACGAACGACTGTACCCGGTAGTTCAGGCGCGCGATCGTCGCTCAGCAGAGTAGGGGCAACAGGCTGTTCCGCCAAAACTTCAGTGGTTTTAACAGGAGCATGAGCCTGTTCATGGCGCTTCTCTTTATACTTCCGGAGTTGGCGTGCAATTTTGTTGGCAACAAGATCAATGCTGGCATAGAGGCTTTCGCTGCTTTCTTCAGCCCGAACAACGGTTCCATTCGCGTAGATAGTTACTTCAGCAGTCTGCTTGGGGTTTATCCTGGGATTGCGAGCAACAGAAAGATGTACATCAACTTCGGTGGTTAGGTTTTGAAAGTGAGTAACTGCCTTTTCAATCTTTTGATGAACATACTCTCGAATTGCATCAGTAATCTCGATGTTTTTGCCCTGGATAACAAGCTTCATGATGAGCTTCCTCCCCTAAAGTGTGGGTCACATATTCACCCTAGCACTTTGTATTGTGGGTAACAGGCAGGTTTATAATCATTTGCATGGTTTGACAATTCTTGACTAGAGCATCGTAAAAATGCAGGGAATTTACGTTAAACCACGCTTGATTTAGATGAGATACCTGCGTATTGTTATAGGTTGGCATTGTTAAAGTGTGTTGCTAGATTATCTTTCGACTAAAGTTTGTCGGCTCTACAATTGTGGGCAGATGCCCTATGCAGAAGCTTTAGCATGGCAGCAATCGCTGGTGGCTGCTCGAAAAGAAAATTTTGCGCTCGAAGATGTCCTGATTTTGCTGGAGCATCCCCCCGTTTATACCCTGGGGCAAGGCTCAAGCTTAAAGTTTCTTAAGTTTAATCCAGCCCATGCTCAGCATTTGCTCTACCGTACAGAACGCGGTGGCGAAGTTACCTACCACTGTCCGGGACAGTTAGTAGGTTATCCCATCCTCAATTTGCGTCGCCATCAGCAAGATTTGCACTGGTATTTACGGCAGCTCGAAGAAGTTTTAATCCAGGTTTTAGCGCTGTATGGATTGCCAGGCGATCGCCTTCCCGGTTTCACGGGCGTTTGGCTAGAAGGGCGAAAGGTGGCGGCAATCGGGATCAAGGTTAGCCATTGGATCACCATGCATGGCTTTGCGCTCAATGTTTGTCCAGATTTGTCAGGATTTCAGCAGATTATCCCCTGTGGAATTGAGGATAAACCCGTTGGCAGCTTGGCTGAATTCATTACTGACCTTAATCCTAATCAGGTGCGTCAACAGGTGGCAGCAGCATTTGCAGATGTATTTCAGGTAGAACTTCTGTCTGTCCAGCAGCCCTAAGATCCGGGATTCTCTGACATAGGGCTTGGGATAAACCCAAACCCCTATCAAGATTTCATTGAATCCTGATTCAAAAGATC
>DATNOY010000640.1:0-2138 GCA_036703495.1 Coleofasciculaceae cyanobacterium | reverse complement strand
TGACGTATTAGATAGCCCAACTGGCGATGATCCATCGCTAAGACCCAACCAAATTTTTGCCGTTTCCCTGCCCGAAAGCCCCCTGACGCCGGTTCAGCAAAAAGGCGTGGTAGATGCCTGTGGGCGATCGCTGCTCACCTCTTACGGACTCCGCTCCTTAGCGCCCGACCATCCTGACTATCAAGGCCATTACGGCGGCAATCAGCGGCAACGAGATGGCAGCTACCACCAGGGTACGGTGTGGGGTTGGCTCTTGGGCCCGTTTGCGATCGCCCATCTGCGCGTCTATGGCGACCTGGTGCAAGCCCGACAGTTCCTGGAACCGATGGCCGATCATCTTTGCAATCATGGCGTTGGCAGCCTCAGCGAAATTTTTGATGGCGATGCTCCCTTCCAGCCGCGGGGCTGTGTGGCGCAAGCCTGGACAGTGGCGGAAGTGCTGCATGCGTGGATGGGAATGGAGCGGGAGAAAGGATGAAGCAAGTCTGGCTGATTCGACATGGGGAAAGTACCTCGAACGCAGGATTGCCGACCTCTGAACCTACGGACTTGATTCCCCTAACGGACAAGGGACAGAGACAGGCAGCAGGAGTGGCGCGATCGCTACCTCAACCTAATTTGATCGTGACTTCGCCCTATTTACGCTCTCAACAAACGGCGCAGCCTTTGATCCAGCGGTTTCCAACCTGCCCTCAGGTGGAATGGCCGGTGCAGGAGTTTACCTATTTGCCTGCGGACATTCGCCAAACGACGGATCACCAGGAGCGGCGCAAAATGCGAGAAGACTATTGGGAAAAATCTGATCCGGCTTATGTGACGGGTACGGGAGCTGAGTCGTTTGCTGACCTGGTTGAGCGGGCCAGGCTAATGCAGGCAAACGTGGAGCAGCTTCAGCCGGGTTTGGTGTTTGTCTTTAGCCATGCTGTCTTTATCCGGGCAGTATTGTGGGTGCTGCTGTCTCCCCAGATCGAGATGACGACGGAGGGAATGCAACGGTTTCGTATGTTTATTAAGGCGTTTCGGGTGCCCAATGGGGCGATCGTTAAGCTTCAGGTTCAGGATGGAGAAGTCTTTGCGAGCGGCGTGCTAACTTCCCATTTGCAGCACTTGAGCAGGAACAAACCTGTCACTTGAATCTGAGTCTCTTGAGCAATGTTCAACGGAGTCAAGTCAAGATAATTTGAAAGCCTCATACCGCGAAACTTTCAAAATCATCTAGTTTTAGCTGAGTACACATCGCTCTATAGCTACTCTATAGCCACAGGTGTCAGACGGGGGACAGGGGCTGCGACCATCAGTTTTGGGTGGAGGGGTGGCAGAGGACTGCTTTCAAAAAACTCAACATTTGGTATAGAAGATTACCGTCATAATCTATGACATGGATTTATGAGGTAGCAGGATGGCTGACCCTGACAAAAACCTGATCAAAGTTGAACCTGGAACATTGCTGCTGATTGTGGTGGCTCTGCTGCTTGTGCCTTTACTGATTACGGGATTTTTTTCGCAGTAATTTTCACGGCTGTAATGCAAGCGGCTGACTGAGCTCAGCGTTAGCAGATAGCCGGTCGAATAAGCTGGTTTCTAGAGAGGCTGGATCGCGGTTCTGGAGGCAGTTTTCCACAGCATTTATATGATTGTCATCAACAATCGATTTTTCTAGCGTGACCCAATCGCCCTAGAATAGTACCTTGGCAATATTTGATGTTCATGCGGCTTGCCGTACTGACCCATTTTGTGCCTGATTCCTACCCTCCACCCCAATCCCCGTTATTCGTGAAGGTCTTCATTTTTCATACGCCCGAATTGATCCCCACGGATCATCTGCCCGACTGTGCCATCGCCATTGATGTGCTGCGGGCAACTAGTACTATGGCAACTGCCCTGGCTGCTGGTGCTGAAGCTGTCCAAGTCTTTAGCTCAATGGATGAACTGATGCAGGTTAGCGAACATTGGCTGCCAGATAAACGCCTGCGAGCAGGAGAACGTGGCGGGGCAAAGGTGCAAGGGTGTGAGCTAGGCAATTCGCCCCTCGACTGTATCCCAGAGCAGGTAAGTGGTAAGCGGCTGTTTATGAGTACTACCAACGGCACGCGGTGTCTGACCCAAATTCAAGCGGCCAAGACTGTTTTAGCGGCTGC
>DATNOY010000639.1:0-4495 GCA_036703495.1 Coleofasciculaceae cyanobacterium | reverse complement strand
CTCTGCATAGGACATCAAGACGCGCTGCAAGGCTAGCCATACCTCGGAGGCAAATTCCCAATCACGATCGAACGGGGCTCGATCGGCAATTGATTTGAGGGTCCAAAAGTAGCTGTTTCGCACTATAGAGCCGTTTTTCTTGTAAGGCGGTACATCGTCTTTGTGCAGGAATAGCACCTGATTTTCGATTCTGGCTCTCATACGGCTTGAAGTTAGCTAACTTTTGTGAATGGAACTTTGTGAATGGAACTTTATGTCAGGAACGAAAGTCTGGGGGTTGATGTGATACTGTTTTCTCTTCTACTCTAAAAATTTCTATGCTGTTTGGCTGGTCTTGCTCCCAGTTGGCAGTATGAATATTTTTACAATGGCACGAGGGTTCTGAAGGTGTTCTAGAAAGTGTTCTATTGGGTAGATGCTTAGGATCACGAATTAATTAAAACCGAACTTTTAATTTTTGAAAGCGCGGCATTGCTGCGCTTTCAAAAATTAAGTTTTGGATTTTATTAAATTCACGTTCCTTAGTAATATGGTAACGACTAACACCATGCCGTTCCTGAGTAATTACAGGAAATTCTGCAATGGCAGACAAGTCTATGACTCCGTCTCAAAACTTCAGACTACTCCAATGGGTACGTCTAATAGCGATCGCTCTATTGGTGTTGACGGTTGCTTTTCGCTTTGCCCAACTCAATCTCAAAGTGTACTGGCACGACGAAGTGTACACCTCAATGGTGATAACGGCTCGTCCTGGAAAATATCTCAGTGAAGACTTGTTTCAGACTAAGGTAGTGAAACCTGCTGATCTGCTGGCATATCAGCACTTTGTGCCGAATCTGACTTTGAAAGATATGGTTGTGCGAAAAGGCATGGAGGATGTCCAGCACCCCCCCCTCTATTACGTCTTACTGCGGTTCTGGGCACAGATATGGGGTACAGATCCGGCAGTGATTCGCGGCTTTTCATCCCTGCTCAGTCTACTGATCTTTCCGGCGCTGTACTGGTTGTGCCTGCAATTGTTTGAATCACCCCTGAGTGGATGGGTCGCGATCGCCCTGTTTGCCGTCTCCCCTTTGCATCTGGTCTATGGACAAGAAGCACGGGAATTTGGTTTCTGGACAGCCTTGATCCTTGGCAGCAGTGGGTTACTGCTACAGGCGATCCGTTTTCCTTCTTGGCGCAACTGGGCATGGTATGGCATATCCATGGTGATCGCGTTTTACACCGCCCTGTTTTCGCTGTGGATTGCCGTTGGGCACTTTGCTTACGTCCTGTGGGTGGATGTGGACAACCGTTTTCTTAAGCTGCCTTTACGAATTGGCAAGCGGACAATTTTCTGTTTGGTGACGCTGCTGTTTGTAGCATTGCTTTTTATCCCCTGGATATACTTCATGGTTGCATCTAAAGATGCACTGAGCACATCAACCTCTTGGACTTCAATGCCGTTGCCATTGCTGATCACACTGCAAGCCACGGTTTTCAACTTTAGCCGCAATTTTATCGATTTCAACTTTGACCTCAGTAACTCTTTTGCCTACGTTCTGGCAATTCCTGTTCTCATTCTGCAAGCTTATGCGGTATACGTGCTTTGCCGGACTGCGCCCCCAAGAGTCTGGGGGTTCATCCTTACTTTTGTAGGTATCACCGCTCTCATTCTAGGACTGCCAGATGTTCTGTTTGGTGGGCAGCGTTTCACGGTAACCCGCTATCTTATCCCCTGTTTTGTTGGCTTACAACTGGCGGTGGTCTATCTCCTATCGACCTATTTAACTGCAACTCAAAGGTGGAAGACGCAGTTCGCAAAGCTGGTTTTCTCCCTGCTGATTCTGTTAGGAATTCTTTCCTGCGGTGTCTATTCTCAATCAAATACTTGGTGGAATAAGGTGCTAAATTCCAATTACCATCAGGTTGCCGATTTGATTAATGGAAGCGATCGCCCCCTCGTCATTGTTGATGCTTATAGCTATAACGCAGGCAGCATGGTTTCTCTAAGCTACTTGCTCAAACCAGATACCCAATTTTTGTTGTTGCCCCCTGTCGGGAACTCGTTCCCCGTTCAAGATTTGCCTACGGGAGTGCAGACTATATTTCTATTTAATCTGCCAGAAAGTTTTCGTCAGCAGTTTGAATCACGATATCAAAAAAAGTTAACACCAGCGTTTCAAGATCCCTGGAATGATATCTGGAGAGATAATGCATCCTCAAATTCTGATCAAAAATCAAATATTCTGCACTAAAGCAGAGATTAGTTGAGTTTGCTTTAAACCAACTAGTGCAACAAAGCGCAAATTTGATTACCCTAGTGCGAACATCTTGCCCGCGCCGCGAGCATCTCGCTCACACTGAGGGGTATTTAAATTTAGTTTTTCAGTACCTCGGCGTAATTAAAAACCTTAAGACTCCGTGCTGCCATCTGCGCGGGCAGCACGTACGTTTAATTATGGCTATCTACTTATCTAAGATGATGCAATTGAGAAATATCACTCCTAGCAGTCAACAGAAGTGGTGGGATAAAATCCACATTGTTGCAGCAGTTGGATTTTTCATTCGCATAATCGTAGCACTGCGCTCCGAGCAAATTCATCATCCTGACGAGATTTTTCAATACTTAGAGCAAAGCCATCGCCTAGTCTTTCAATATGGGTATATTCCCTGGGAATATCGGTTTGGCATTCGATCGTGGTTGCTTCCCGGATTCCTTTCCTTATTACTATTGATCTGCCGATTGTTGCGACTGGATGATCCCAATGTTTATATTCCATTTGTTAAAGTTATCCTTTGTGCCATTTCAGTCTCTCTGATTTATTCTGCTTATATCATTGG
This sequence comes from Coleofasciculaceae cyanobacterium, assembly GCA_036703495.1. Classification (GTDB taxonomy): domain Bacteria; phylum Cyanobacteriota; class Cyanobacteriia; order Elainellales; family Elainellaceae; genus Drouetiella. Next base: position 1,672 of record DATNOY010000639.1, on the reverse strand, counting down.
CAGAAACATTGCCTCTGAAACGGTCGGTAGATTCGCTAGCCTTCTGACTTGTTTTTGGTACGAATTGATCTATTTTTCATCTAGACCTACACCTGAAGTCTTGTCCACCTATTTGGTTATGGCAGCTTTAGGGCTAGCGACTCTGCCTTTACAACGACAGAAACCGATTTTATCCGGGTTTCTTTGCGCTTTAGCTGGAATATTAAGATTTCAATATTGTCCAACGATCGCTATTCTGCTCCTGTACCAATGCTTGAGATGGCGCAAAAAAGAGGTTTTGGCTTCAGGCTTAACAGTGATGCTAGCTATTGTTTTTGCAGGCTATATCGACCATCTGACATTGGGGAAATTTTTTGTTTCCTACTATAACAATTATCTTTTTAATAGCGTCTATAAAGTGAGTGAAGTGTTTGGCACAGAGCCTCCGGCTTACTTTTTAGAAAATCTGATGATTTGTTCAGTTGGGATTTTCCCGATTACTATAATTTTAGGATTGACAAGAATCAAAAAAATAGGGTTACTTTGCTTATGCGCATCAACTACGGTCTTTTTTCACTCCTTGATTGCTCATAAAGAACATCGATTCATTTTCCTGGTGATTCCCATTTGTCTAATCATTACAGCGGTGATCCTGGCAGATGGCGTTTTGCCCTATCAGTCCAAAAATATAGGAAAGAAAATTCTGTCCTACCTTTTAGCTGCCTTCATCTTAATTACCTCAATCGGTAGCTCATTCCTGATATTTCCACTTCAAAATATTTATATAAAGACAGCGTTTGGTCAAAGTAGTTCGATCGTCAGCCAGCAAGCAATTTTGAAAGCTTATTTGCTTTTGTTCAAACAATCCGATTTGGTCGCAATTCTAAACACATTTTCTCCATGGTATCAAACAGGTGGATACTACTATCTGCATCGAGATATCCCCATCTATTTCCCTGAGCAGTTGAAACAGATCGATCGGGAAAAAATAGGCTTATATGTGAGTCATATAGTGTGTCATTTTGGCGATGCTACGATTCCTAATTTTGTCTCCATGTACAGAATTGGTGACCTAGAAATCCGCAAGCAAATTTATCCGCCTGCCACCTATGAAAGTCTATCCATTGATACTAAAAATATTTTGCAGCCTGAAGTAGATGGCAGATACAAACCTATGATTAAGCCTTTGTTTCATTAAACTCTTGCGGCGATCGGCTATAGGCTAGCAGCTTACCGTAATTAACTCTACGAACTGGACAACTCCGGCGGCTGAAGCAATAGCAAAGCTGAAGCAGTAGCAAATCTAGAGTCAATGTGTGACAGGCAGCCTTTGCCTAATCCTGATACATTGAGTTTATATTGATTAAAATCTTGCTTGCCATGAAATCTTTACAGGATGCTATTAATGTCTTAATCAGTTTTGTGCTGATTGCTTTCATTGCAACTAGCCTGTTTCGGCTCGTGATGTTTTATGTTCATGGCACCCCCTAACCTCTGTTTTGAGGGTGTAGGATTGAATCTTGTAGGAATCTAGGAAAACACGAATGGCTGACGTATTTTCTGCGGAAGTAAGCGATCGCATCTGCAAACACATGAATGAAGACCATGCTGAGGCGATTGCCCTCTATGCCAAAGTGTTTGGTGGCACGGCTGAGGCTCTGGCCGCTCAGATGCTGAAGATTGATGCTCAGGG
>DATNOY010000638.1:0-4974 GCA_036703495.1 Coleofasciculaceae cyanobacterium | reverse complement strand
TGGATGGTGGCTTCCCCGGCGACAGAAGCCGGGTCAATGATTTTTTCACTCAGCAAGCTGAGGGCAGCCTGCATTGAGGTCAGGGGGGTGCGCAGTTCGTGGCTCACCACCGAGATAAATTCTGATTTCATCCGTTCTACTTTGTAACGTTCGGTGATGTCTTCGCCAATGCTAACTTTACCAATCGCTTCACCGGCCGCATTCCGCAAAACGGTGTTGTTCCAGGCAAAGATGCACTCCTTGCCAGATTTTGCCAGGATGTTGTTTTGATAATGAGTGGAGCTATTTTGATTTAAGGCTTGTCGAAAATGGGCTTCAGCCGATTGCCTTTGACTCGGGACTAGAAAGGTATCAAACCAGTTCCGGTTGAGTATTTCTTCTAAAAGATACTCGGTGAGTTGCAAAAAGAAGGGATTGGCATATTCAATATTCCCATTAATATCAAGTTCGATTACCGCTAGCTGCACGTTATCCAGAAGCGATCGCCAGCGACGAGCCGATTCTTGCAGCGAGGCTTCCATGCGCTTGCGATCGTTAATATCTAAAATCACACCCAGCGATCGCAACGGTTGATTCTGGTCATCATAAATCGCTCTTCCTCGGGCCATCAGCCAGCGCACTGAACCATCCGGATACGCAACTCGATATTCTGATTCATAGTCGGTATGAGTTTCGATCGAATTGAGAAAACGCTGCTCCGCTTGCTCTAGGTCGTCAGGATGAATGCGATCGCGCCAGTCTTCGTAGCGGGGTACGCTGCTAATCGGCAGACCCAGAAGCGTAAAGTGATTCTCGTTCCAGATGAGCTCGCCTGTGGGAAGATGCAAATCCCAAAAGCCCAGCCGAGTTAAATCCAGCGCCAGTCGGCGTTGTTCTTCACTCCGGCGCAGAGCCGCTTCGATCAGCTTGCGATCGTTCACATCCCGATGGGTGCCAATCATCCGGGCAGGATTGCCTGCCTCATCCCAAGCCACCACCTTGCCGTAGTCTGCAATCCACTTCCATTCCCCGGACTTAGTGCGCAGCCGATGGTCAAATTTGTAGCATACGGAATTGTCCTTGAGGTGAGCCGCCAAAATCTCTCGCACCCAGACCAAATCGTCAGGATGCATCAACTGATACCAGGTGCTAGACAGCATGGGCAGTTCACCCACGTCATAGCCCAACATATAAAAATACTGGGGACTGAGATAGACTTCATCTGTAGAAATATTCCAATCCCAGATGCCATCGCCGGAGGCTTCGAGTGCCAATTGCAAGCGCTCTTGACTTTCGCGTAACGCCTGCTCTGTCTGTTTTAGATCGGTAATATCTCGTCCCACCGCCTGAAATTCGATCAGATTTCCCTGGGGATCAAAGAGCAGGCGGTTGACCCACTGCGTCCAGCGAACTTCCCCCCAACCGTCAATCACCCGATTTTCAATAATCAGCGTCGGGTTCTCAGCACTGAGCGACTGAACGAGTTGAGCCACTTTTTCCCGATCGGCTTCGTAGATCACGGGGCTGTAACTCTTGCCAATGATCTCGTCTCGCTTGAGGTTAAAGTAGCGGCAGTAGGCATCGTTGATAAACAGGATGGTACTATCTGGCGCAAACCGAGCAATCAGTTCGGTTTGGTCTTCGACAATCGCTCGGTAACGGGTTTCACTCTGGCGCAGCTGTTGTTCAATCTGGGCGCGTTGCACCAGTTCCTGCTGCAGGCGATCGTTGGCTTGCTGTAGCTCTTCAGTGCGTTCTACCACGCGGATTTCTAGCTCTGCCTTAGCCTGTCTCAGCGCTTCCTCCGCCTGTTGGCGTTGAGCCTCGTTGTGCTGACGCTCAGTAATATCGCGATAGAAAATTCCTAACCCTGCTTCAGAGGGATAGGCATGAATTTCTAGCCATAGATCAAAGTTTGGCGGAGCATAGTAATGATGCTCAAAGTGAACCGGAATTTGTTCGGCGATCGCCCAGCGATATTGGGCTTCCAACTCCGAGCCAACTGCGTCGGGCCATTCTTCCCAGAGGGTTTTGCCGAGCACCTGGCTGCGGGGTTTACCATGATTGATCTGTTCTGCAGCAGCATTCTGATACGTAATGCGCCAGTCTCTATCAAGTTCGACAAACGCATCCGACATGGTTTCTAGAAGCTGGGTCAAGCGAGCAAAGGTTGCCTCAGTCTCCTGTTGGGCTTGTTCGGCCGTGAGCCGTAGGATTTGTTCTTTGAGCGCCGCTGCGTGTCGGATCTGGGACAGTTTTAAGGTAGCTTCCACCCGAGCCATCAGCTCTCGACTACTGAAAGGTTTGGTTAAATAATCATCAGCTCCCGCTTCTAACCCTTCCACCCGAGCTTCTTCGCCTGCCCGAGCAGACAGCAAAATAATCGGCAACTCGCGCGTATCGGGGTTGGTGCGTAACATCTGTAGCAAGCCAAACCCATCCAACTGGGGCATCATGGCATCCGTTAAGACCAGATCGGGCAAACATTGACGAATCGCTGCCAAGGCCGCCATCCCATCGGGTACTGTTTCTACGGTGTAACGTTGCTCCAGTAGTCGCTTCACATAATCCCGCATATCGGCGTTATCGTCTACTACGAGAATGTGAGCGGGAGCAGGAGAGGCAGGCGGGGGCAGAGCGGCGGGAGGAAGCGTGGACAACTCTTCCCCGTTTCCTATTCCCCATTCTCCATTCTCCCCCTCTGGCAGCCATCGCCACGCTTCTTCAATGTAGGGTGTGGCTCCCACAGCCGTGGAGACGAGCGTGCGAGAGGCGCTAATGTGCTCAGCCGATAGATGAGCCGAGCCAGTGGGAATGGCGATCGTCAGGCAACTGCCCTCTCCTGGCTGGCTGCTCACTTGAATATTCCCCCCATGCAGTTTGACCAGTTCTTGCACCAGCGACAACCCAATGCCAGAACCTTCAAAACTGCGCCCCTGCGCTCCTTTAACCCGGTGAAAGCGGTCAAATAAATGGGGAATCTCGTCGGACGAAATGCCAATTCCTGTATCTTCAACGGCTAACTCAACGTGATCCTGGTATCCCCGCAGGCGAACCGTAATGGTGCCGCTCAGCGTAAACTTAAAGGCATTGGATAGCAGATTGAGGACAATTTTTTCCCACATGTCCCGATCAACATATACCGCTTCTGGTAAAGGTGGGCACTCCACCACCAGCGATAGCCCAGCGCGCTCAATCAGCGATCGAAATGAGCTGGCCAGATCGACCGTGAAGGTTGCCAAATCCGTCGGTTCGTAAACGGCTTCAATCCGTCCGGCTTCAATCCTGGAGAAATCCAGCAGGGTATTGACCAGCTTGAGCAAACGGCGACCGTTGCGCTGAACAATTTGAATGCGATCGCGCTGGCTAGGCGGCAACGGGGTTGCGGTATCCTCCAGAGCATCCTCGACCGGTGCCAGCATCAGAGTCAACGGCGTGCGAAACTCATGGGACACATTGCCGAAGAAAGTGGTTTTGGCGCGATCGAGTTCTGCCAGGGCTTCTGCCCGCTGACGCTCGGCTTCGTAAGCGCGGGCATCGGTAATTGCCGTTGCCACCTGTCCGGCGACCAGTTCCAGAAATCCTTGATAATCATCATCCAGAACCCGGCGGGAGCTAATGCCTGCGACGAGCAAGCCGGTAGGACGGTCTTGCCCTGGGGAGGCGATCGGCAAAATCAATGCCATATGCGGAGATTCATTCCAGAGTCCAGCGGGTAAAGATCCAAATCGTTCAATCACATCTTCGACGCGTTTGACCTGATTGGTTTGGACAACCGTGGCTAACGGCCAGCTTTGCGTTTGATCTGGCTCGACCTGCGTTGAGAGGGCGATCGCCGTAGGGCTAGCAGGAGTATCTGGCTGCAGCCCTGTGATGCCAACTAACCGAGCTTCCTGACCTTCAGCATCGAGTAGATAGAGTAGCGCAAAAGGGAGATCAGCCGAATTGTGGGCCAGCGTTTTTGCCGCAATCTGGCAGGCCGCTTCAGCGGTTTTTCCCTCTCCTGCCTGGGCTGCCAAATCTCGCAAGGTGCGGAGTCGGCGTTCGCCTAACACTTGCCGGGTCGTTTCAGTACAGGCACAAAACAATCCTCCCACACCCCCTGTCTCATCTCGAACCGGGCTATAGGAGAAGGTGAAATAGGTTTCCTCGATGTAACCGCTGCGATACATAAACAGCTGAAAGTTATCTGCCCACGTGGCTTCCCCTTGGACAATCACCTGGTTGACCAGGGGGCCAATATCATCCCAAATCTCTGCCCAGATGTCGGGGGCACATCTGCCCAACGCGCTCGGATGTTTGGTGGCTCCTAGAACAGGACGATAGGCATCGTTGTACAGCTTTACCAGCTTAGGACCCCAGAAGGTGAACATGGGGTAGCGAGAGCTTAGCAAAATGCTGACGGTGGTACGTAAGCTTTGGGGCCAGGTTTCAACCGGGCCCAGAGGAGTTTGAGACCAGTCGTGCGATCGCATCAAGTGAGCCATCTCTCCATCACCCGCAAACAATCGATCTACGAAGTTTGAATGAGTTGGCTCTGAAATCATCATGACTCCTGCTGCTGGCGATCGAAGTTAGCAATGCGGAATAGGAATTTACAGCTGTAACCATTATGCTTAGGACATTTTTGGGGGGTTGTTCCGCATCTCCACAAAAATGTCCCCGTCCTAATACCTGGGGCTATAGCTATATTAAAAGTAAAAATTAAACAGGGCTGGGGCAGCATAGCCATGGAGGGGTGAACAGTTATCTTTTCTGTCCAACCATTCATCAAATCATTCATCAAATCATTCATCTTCCACTTTCTCAGGACAGACTTTTGTTACTAGGGCTCCCTTTCCTCTTCTCTTGCCATCGGATCTTCTCTTGGTAGTGGGATGGTGAAGTAAAATGTGCTACCCTCGCCCATTGTACTTTCTGCCCAGATTTCGCCGCCATGCTGCTGCACAATGCTGCGACAAATCGCCAACCCCAAACCCGTACCACCCTTCTCCC
>DATNOY010000637.1:0-5854 GCA_036703495.1 Coleofasciculaceae cyanobacterium | reverse complement strand
ATCATTCTGCGATCGCCCAAAGGCTGGACGGGGCCGGCATCGGTAGACGGACACAAAACCGAAGATTTCTGGCGATCGCACCAGGTGCCCTTATCAGGAATCCATGAGAATCCAGCCCACTTGCGGCTTCTGGAAGAATGGATGCATAGCTACAAACCCGAAGAATTATTTGACCAAAACGGCACACTGATGCCCGAACTGAAGGAGCTAGCTCCCGTTGGAACGCGCCGCATGGGAGCGACCCCGATCGCCAACGGGGGCTTACTGCGACGGGAACTACGCATGCCTGATTTTCGTAACTACGCCGTTGATGTGCCTCAACCGGGCAAGGTGGAAGCTGAAAATACCCGGCCACTGGGGGCACTCTTGCGGGATGTCATGAAGCAGAACATGACAAACTTCCGGATGTTTGGTCCCGATGAAACGGCATCCAATCGTCTGCAAGCCGTCTATGAGGTGAGCAAGAAGGCTTGGATGGCAGAAATTCTGCCAGCAGATTCAGACGGCAGCGAACTGTCTACCGAGGGTCGGGTGATGGAGATGTTGAGTGAGCATACGCTGCTGGGCTGCATGGAAGGCTATCTCTTATCGGGGCGGCATGGCTTCTTCCATACCTATGAAGCGTTTGCCCATGTGATTGACTCCATGTTTAACCAACACGCCAAATGGTTAGATATCAGCAAGCGTGAGGTTCCCTGGCGGGTGCCGGTCTCCTCCTGGAATGTGCTGCTCTCTTCTACCGTGTGGCGACAAGATCACAACGGCTTCTCTCACCAAGATCCAGGGTTTGTCGATTTGGTGACCAACAAGAGTGCTGAAGTGGTGCGCATCTACTTCCCACCCGATGCTAATTGTCTCCTCTCTGTGGCAGATCATTGCTTACGCAGCACCGATTACACCAACATCATTGTGGCAGACAAGCAAAAACACTTGCAGTACTTAAACATGGAAGAAGCCATTCAGCACTGCACCAAGGGGATTGGGATTTGGGATTGGGCCAGCAACGACGATTGCGGCACAGCCCCCGATGAACCTGATGTGGTGATGGCCTGCTGTGGGGATATCCCCACCAAGGAAGCGCTGGCGGCAACTGCCATTCTGCGGGAAGAATTTCCGGATCTAAAAGTCCGGTTCATCAATGTCGTGGACTTAATGATCCTGCAGCCCAACACCGAGCATCCGCATGGGTTATCCAATCGCGAGTTTGATACCTTGTTCACCCCCGATAAGCCTGTGATGTTTAACTTCCACGGCTATCCCTGGCTGATTCATAAGCTGTGCTACCGTCGTTCTCATCAGGAACGCATTCATGTGCGGGGCTATAAAGAGAAAGGCAATATCAACACGCCGCTAGAGTTAGCCATCAATAACCAGATTGATCGCTTTAACTTAGTCATCGATGTGATCGATCGCGTACCGACCCTGGGTTCCAGGGGAGCACATGTGCGAGAACGCATGAAGAATGCCATGATCGACCACTGCGCCTATGCCTATGAACAAGGCATAGATCGAGATGAAATCAACCACTGGACTTGGCCCTACTAGTTCGCTGTTTTGAAGGGGTGTGGGTGTTACCTGCACCTCTTGATGGGTTTCCAGTGGATTTGAGCCATAGAAATACCCGCTCACCGATGCCATTCACGAGAGATAACCATCATGGCAACCATCCAATCTATTCATGCCAGAGAGATCCTGGATTCGCGTGGGAATTCAACTGTTGAAGTGGAAGTGCTCTTGGAAGATGGCAGTTGGGGACGGGCTACTGTTCCCTCAGATGCCTCTACCGGTAGCCGGGAGGCTCTGGAACTGCGGGATGGAGCGTCGCGCTATGGCGGTAAAGGCACCCTTAAAGCCATTGGCAATGTGAATGGAGCGATCAAGGCTGCTCTCACAGGCATGGATGCCGCAGATCAAACTGCGATCGACCGCACAATGCTGGACTTAGATGGCACAGAGTATAAGTCAAACCTCGGAGCCAATGCGATTCTTGGGGTTTCCATGGCGGTAGCTCGTGCAGCTTCTGAATCTCAAGGTTTGCCGCTCTATCACTATCTGGGGGGTGATGCAGCACATTTACTGCCTGTGCCCTGTTTCAATCTTCTCAATGGCGGCGCTCATGCCGATAACAGTGTAGACTTTCAAGAATTTATGATTGTGCCCATCGGTGCATCGACCTTCTCGGAAGGGCTGCGCATGGGAGCCGATGTTTACCAAGGACTGAAATCCATCTTGAAACAGAAGGGCTACAGCACTGGAATTGGTGATGAAGGCGGATTTGCACCTGACCTGAAAGCCAACATTGAGGCGATCGAACTGATTCTGCAAGCCATCGAACAAGCTGGACTGAAAGCGGGGGAACAGATTGCCATTGCCCTGGATCCGGCGACTAGTGAACTTTATCAAGACGATGGCACGTATTTATTTTTTAAGTCTGATCAAAGCCGTAAGACCTCCCAAGAAATGACAGAACTCTGGGAAAGTTGGGTTAACCAATTTCCGATTATTTCGATTGAAGATGGTTTGGGCGAAAAGGATTGGAGCGGTTGGCAAGGGCTAACGAAACAACTGGGCGATCGCATTCAACTCGTCGGAGATAATGCCTTTATCACCCATCCCACAATCATCAAACAGGCGATCGCAGAGGGTGTCGGTAACGCTTCTTTGATTAAAGTCAACCAGATTGGGTCTGTTACTGAAACCCTCAACGCCATCAACATCTCCAAAGCAGGCAACTACACCTGTATGGTCAGCCACCGCTCTGGCGAAATGCTAGATGACTTCATTGCCGATCTGGTCGTGGCTACCGGAGTAGGTCAGATCAAGTCGGGTGCGCCTTGCCGAGGTGAACGTCTAGCGTATAACCCGTTGCTTCGCATTGAAGAGGAACTGGGAAGCAGGGCGCAATATGCAGGCCGATCAGCATTTCAGACCAAGCAACCTATCGCTTAATCGGGCTGCGGTCTCGGGCTGCGGTCAGGAACGGCAAGGGGATAGCGGCCCAGCCTTACCAACCGGATCGAAAGGTTTAAATATATGAAGATTAGCGAACTGAAATTTAAAGTATCCGAAGATGGCGGCGGACAGATCACCTACTACGAATATCTAGAGGCGATCGCCGACCTCAGGCTAGGTATGCCCTGGGAAGACGGAATGATGATCACTCCCTTACTGAAAGCTAAGAAGACTGCGTACTTTCAGGAGTTAGTAGATGATGCAACCCACCACGGAGCATCTGCAGCCAATACGGGCGGGGGAACCGTGAATGCCAGCTTTTCCCATCCGGCAGGCGTTTATTCAGTCACCCCAGCGATACGGCTGTACTCTGAAGAACAGTTTGGCCCGGTAATTCCAGTCGTACCCTACGACGATACCGAAACTCCGATCGACTACATCATCCACCTCGATTCGGACGCTAGTTGCCGCTCAATCAACTGACCTCAACAAATCGTTGATTACGCAAATCGTCAAGGAACGCAAATCAAATTTCCTCTCCACTGACTTCATCCTCTAATTTTCATCTGATTTTCAACCGTTGTCTTTGCACACTGGTCAAGCGAGGTTTTTATGAATCCTAGCGAACTCTGGCAACGCTACGAAGACTGGCTTTACTACCACGAAGGTTTAGATTTGTATCTGGACATCAGCCGCATGCCGGTGGATGATGCCCTGGTTGAGACATTGCGGCCCAAGTTTGAAAAAGCCTTTCAGGATATGGCGGCACTGGAAGGAGGGGCGATCGCCAACCCTGACGAAAACCGCAGGGTGGGGCATTACTGGCTGCGGAATCCCGATCAGGCTCCGGCTGCCCTCAAAAAAGAAATTATTGAGACGCTGGAACAGATTGAAGCGTTTGCCCAGAAAGTACATGACAAAACCATTCATCCCCCCGAAGCGCCCAAGTTTACCGATATTTTGTCGATCGGCATTGGCGGCTCTGCCCTCGGACCCGAGTTTGTGGCAGAGGCATTAGCGCCCGACTTTCCACCGATGGCAATTCATTTTATCGACAATACCGATCCGGCAGGCATCGATCGCGTTCTCACTCGCCTGCGGGATCGCCTCAGCAGCACCCTGATCATCATCACCAGTAAATCCGGAGGAACCCCGGAAACCCGCAATGGCATGCTGGAGGTAAAGCATGCCTACGAGCAGCAGGGGTTACACTTTTCGTCTCATGCCGTTGCTATCACGGTGCCGGGCAGCAAAATGGACGAACTGGAGCGACTGGAGGGCTGGCTGGCTGAGTTTCCCATGTTCGACTGGGTGGGAGGGCGCACCTCAGAAATGTCGGCGGTAGGGCTGCTGTCTGCGTCGCTCTTGGGGATCGACATTCGATCGCTGTTAGCGGGTGCCCAGGAAATGGATGCAGCCACTCGTGTGCAGGACATTAAGCGCAATCCGGCTGCCTTGCTAGCCCTATCCTGGTACGCGGCTGGCAACGGCAAAGGCGAGAAAGACATGGTGTTGTTGCCCTACAAAGACAGCTTATTGCTGTTCTCACGCTACCTGCAACAGTTGGTAATGGAGTCCTTGGGCAAAGAAAAAGATCTAGACGGCAACATCGTGCATCAAGGCATCGCCGTTTATGGCAACAAAGGATCAACCGATCAACATGCTTATGTGCAGCAACTCCGCGAAGGGATACCCAATTTCTTTGCCACCTTTATTGAAGTGCTGAACGATCGGGCCGGTGAGTCGATCGAAGTGGAGCCTGAAGCCACATCAGGCGATTTTCTCTCCGGCTTCTTGCAGGGAACCCAACAGGCCTTATCTGAGAACCACCGCGATTCGATTACTATCACCATTCCCCAGGTTAATCCCCGCAGCGTGGGAGCCTTGATTGCTTTATATGAACGGGCAGTCGGGTTGTATGCCTCCCTCATCAATATCAACGCCTATCATCAGCCTGGTGTAGAAGCTGGAAAAAAAGCCGCCGCATCCGTGTTGAAGTTACAGCGACAGGTTTTGGCAACGCTAAAAAGTGCAGGACACCCTTTAGGATTGGCAGCTTTGGCCGAAAAGGCCGGCGCAGCCGACAACATGGAAACCGTTTACAAAATTGTGCGCCACTTATCCGCCAATCAGCGGGGAATTACCGTCCAGGGCGATCGCGCTAAGCCCTCTAGTCTAACCGTCTCGCTCCGGTAGGTGCTGACTGTCCCCAGTCTCTTAGCATCGCGAATTTGATTAAATAGGGATTTAGGGGCTTGGCGAACGCCCCAAACCGGGGCAGTACCCCTGCACCCCAGTTCCAGATTTGATTGAATCCACGATCCTTAGGAAGGAAATGTCGATGTTTGACAGCCTATTTACCCCCTATCCCGATGTTGAAGACAAAGTCAGCATTCGTCCCCGTAAGGGTGTGATTATCGGTGCGGGGCAAGTCGGCATGGCTTGTGCCTACTCCATGATGATCCACAACTGCTTTGATGAGTTGGTGCTGCAAGACGTTCAGACAGAGCGGGTTCAAGGAGAAGTCATGGATCTGATGCATGGTCTGCCTTTTGTTGCTCCCATTGACATCAGGGCTGGAACCGTTGCCGATGTAGGGCAGAATGCAGATTTGGTGATTATTACAGCCGGAGCCAGTCAGAGACCGGGAGAAAGCAGACTCGATCTAGTGGGGCGCAATGTTGCCATCTTTAAGGGCTTAATTGCAGATGTAGTCAAATATTGCCCCCAGGCAACCTTACTGATTGTCAGTAATCCGGTAGACATCATGACCTACGTGACGCTAAAGCTTTCCGGATTTCCTGCGGCTCGGGTGATTGGCTCTGGAACAGTCCTTGATTCGGCCCGTTTCCGTACCCTGTTGGCAGAGCAGATGGAGATTGATCCCCGCAGTGTGCATGCC
>DATNOY010000636.1:0-2035 GCA_036703495.1 Coleofasciculaceae cyanobacterium | reverse complement strand
CAGTGGCGATTTGCCGCAGCGCTCCTTGAATTGCCTGATTGAATGCTTGGAACTGCTGCACTTGCTCGTTACTAAACAAGGTTTGTAGCTGTGTGAAGTAATCTTCTACGATCAGCAGACGGGCTTCTGGCGTGACGCTGTTCCAAGAGCGGGCTAGTTTCGTGAGCTTAATTTTAGGGTCGGGTGCTGCGGTTGGGGCTGTTGATGCCGATGCCGGTTCTGCCGATGCTGCCGCCTCTGCCAGCAGCGATTGCAGCTTGGTGTCTAGAAAGTCTGGCTGGCTTAATTGCTGAAGCAGCTCAGGTTTAACGATGGGCAAAATTGCTCTGGCTAGGGCTGTGAAAGGAGCCTCGCCGGGGCGGAAGGGATCAAGAAGATACCACTGATCGGCTTGCTTTTGGCGCAGGTCGGGGAGTAACCCAGCTTGCACTAAGCTAGACTTCCCAGAACCCGATCCTCCCAGCACTACGGTTAGTGGAGGCACGACTTTGCCTAACTCGCTTTTGAGACGTTCGGTCTGAATGTCGGTCGGTTGATTGAGGCGATCGATCAGCTCTTTTCGCAGGGCTGTTCTGCCGAAAAAAAAGCGGGCATGTTTTTCCTCGAAGGGTTTCAAGCCGCGATAGGGATTGTTGTCTCGGTTAAGCGGTGGGGCTTCTGACAGCTGGTCTCGGCTAAACCCAGGTTGGGTAAAGATGTATTCGCCTTTGTCGTAGTCTCGGCGGATGGGGTAGATGCCGGGGGTTTGCTGGTTGTTGGATAAAACGCTGACGCGGTTGTCGAGATAACAATACAGCTCATGCGCTGTGATGATTTCATCGGCAATTAAATCGGCTTTATTGCCCTGCAATCCTTCAAATAAGGCTTGGGCAAAGGGAGAATGAACAGCGGCTTCTCCGGTAACTCGGCGATCGACCGACAAATCGAGTGCTTCTTGATCGTGAGCGGCTGATGTGATGACTTGCCAGGCTGGAAACCGAATGAAGCGATCGTAGTTTTCTTTGTGAATCACTTCTAGATCGGCAATCAATTTGCGGGTGCTGGCCCAGCGAAATGCTCCTCCAAAGCAGCAGTCTAGAATGACTAACAGATGATGGCAGGAGAGCTGGTTGAGGGCTGTGCTTAACCGCTGCATCGCTAGATAGGTTTTAGGATCGCCTATTTCGGCTGTTTGGGGGATCAGATAGCCTGCCGGGCCTTGGTCGCCATTTTCGGCAATCCCATGTCCGGCAAAGTAGAGCAGCAGGCGATCGGCATCGGTGGGTTTGAGTTTGTTGGGTAGTGTGTCGTCTAGTAGGATATTCAGCTCATCTAGGGTGGCTGGGCGGTAGGGTTGGCTGAGGTGATCGATGTCGGCATCGGGGCGAGGAGAAAAGAGGCGAACAATGTGTTCTTCCTGATAGTCGTAGTTTTGGCGCAACAGATTGGCAAATCGATTGGCATCATTGACCGCAGTACTCAGGTCATGAATCGTTTTATGATCGTAATGATCGATGCCAATGATGACGGCCAGGTTGCGTTCAAAATTCGTTCGATTCTCTGCCCACTTCATATTCAATCCTTTGTTTGACGCAATGGCTGAGCTTGCTCAACCCGGTTACGGAATAGCCCAATCGATCTCCCTCGTGAATTCGATGAGTGCAGATGCTTCTATCCCTTCAGTCAGGATTGTGAACTTTATGTAGGCAGTTGGCGGTAGCTGACTGGGTAACTCTGACTGGGTAACTCTGACTGAGTAACTGGGGTGGAGACTGTGCCCCTCCGTTTTGGCTTCAGCCATATGGCGATCGCTTTCTATCTCGCAAAGCGAAAGAAAGATCAAGTTACCTTAATTTTTAAAGCCAATTATCAATTCATAGTATTCCCCCCTCAGGTACTTGTCTCTCTATGTAAAATTTTGATTACAAAGATCATTTGGGTGGATGCCTAGCGGTCTGTCAAGAATGTCTTGTAGGGTCTTCGAACCCACAAGACATTCTTAAGTTTGGATTTTAAGGATGGGGTATCCGACCCTGATGGCGGTGTGCCCTCGGCT
>DATNOY010000635.1:0-2221 GCA_036703495.1 Coleofasciculaceae cyanobacterium | reverse complement strand
CCAGGGTTTTTATTCAATTTGTTTCAGCCTTCACCGTCTTTGAAACCGCTGATGTACACCCTGCTGGAAATATTGGGCAAAATTTCGCCCGATGTGGGACTAGACGCTAGCCATTCCCCAGCCGTTCACCCCCAGCCGCCCAACGCCCAGCCCAACACCCAGTCCAGCCCTACCCCCCGTAAAATCAAACCTTCCATCGGTGGAGCCTTGCAGCTGGTCAATATCCTGAAACGCCGACATCCAACAGTTGCCCATGCGGGAGCCCGGCAGGGAGCGCTGATTGGCTTAGGTGTGGCCTTGCTGCTAACTGCGATCGCTTCCCTGGTGTTTTATGGCGTCGCCGCTTATACAGATGTTACCCTCAGCGCCTGGGCCGCCGGACTGCTGCTGCTTGGGCTCGGCATTCCTCTGGGATGGCTGGGATATACGCTGGGGATTCTGGGATTTGGGGCGATCGATTTCGTCAAAAAAATTACTGAAGAACTGCCGCAGGAGAATTTCTTTGGCATCTGCACCGGACGGCAGTCCACGCATCCAGAAGTGGTGGATAAAAGCGTACTTACAGATTGGTTGAGTAGTGAAATCGATCGGATTGCAGGCACTAGCCATCCGCTAACGTTTGGCGATTTGCAAAGCAAGACGCTAGCCACGAGTTCAGAGGATGCCTCACCCGTCAAGGTCGGCATTCGGCTGAATATGGTGACTTCTAATCTCAGTCAGAATCAGCCTTATACGTTGCCCTTTGAAACCGGACATCTGTTTTTGTTCAACGAAGATGACTTTAAGAGATTATTTCCGCCTAATGTCGTTGAGCATCTGAAGCAGTATGGAGGCAAACAGCGCCAGTCTACCTATCAAGACAAATCCCAAATCATCAGCCTCCCCAGCAGCAGCTCCTACTACTTCCTCCCCGATCCGGACATGATGCCGATCGTTGTAGCAATGCGGATGAGTTTGAGTTTCCCCCTGCTCATTAGTGCTGTTCCGCTTTACACCATTAAGCAGTCTGCGATGGCAAAACAAAACAGTTCGCCAGATCAAACTTATATGCTGAATGATCAGCATGATTTACAAAAAAACTGGTTTAGCGATGGTGGCATTTCCAGTAACTTTCCAATTCACTTCTTTGATTCATGGCTGCCCAGTCGTCCTACATTTGGCGTGAATTTAGCCTCTGTTTCAGAAGATGCGTTGATTACAGAAAATGCCCATGCTGATGGCACTAAACACTTAAGCGCAGATAATCTTACGGTGATACCTAATACCATGGCTACCGCGTCATCTGCCGCGCGGCGCAGTGCCTCTTCGGCAAGCCAAGAGGATGTGTATCTGCCTCAAATTGACACGGTATCTGCTCCAGAATGGATAGATGTGAAGGCTAGCTTACCTACCTTTCTCTGGCAAATTTTTTCAACTTCGCAGAACTACCGAGATACTATGCAATCTTATTTGCCAGGGTATCGGGAACGAATTGTGCAGGTGCGTCTGACGGATACAGAAGGGGGATTGAATCTGGCGATGCCGCAAAACACGATCGATGCAGTTATGAAAAAAGGGGAAGATGCGGGTAAATTGTTGTGCCAAAGCTTTGACTTCAAGAGCCACAAATGGGTGCGCCTACGGGTGCTGCTCGGTTTACTCGATGATAAGCTGCGAGAAACCTATGTGAAAGCCTTGAAAGATGATCAGTATCAAGCTCAAGCCTTAATTGAGCAAGCTCAAGCCGAATCTTTCCCTTTCAAATACACTTCGCCCGGAGGGGCTGATAAAGCGAAGGAGGCGATCGATCGGATTAAAAAATCTGCAGAAGTGGTATGGAACGAAGATCCATCCTTAAATGAAGATCAAGATGCCCCACGGCCGCGATCGATGTTACGGACAACGCCTGAGTTCTAACGGTTGCCATAAAAGCGGTTTGACTGCCAGGACAACAGATTGCTAGAAATATAGGCTCGCATAATTCTGCAAAGCTGGCTGATCGCGGAGGCGATCGGTCAGCTTTGCCACATTGGCATCGCCGTCACCTGCACCATTGGATTAATCCGCCGATCGTCACCGATTTACAGCGCTTTGCGTTGGATGAAGGGTGGGTCATTTTTTAGAAGCTGCACTCCGCGCAGCTTCTAAAAAATAACTGTGGCTGAAGCCCGTAGGAACGTGGCATTCGGCAAACCTATTGGGGGGTGGCATAGGATGGGGCGTGGCATTAACCTGAGTAGTT
>DATNOY010000634.1:0-5571 GCA_036703495.1 Coleofasciculaceae cyanobacterium | reverse complement strand
GATCGCTTTCTCTATAAGGGGTCGCGCATCTTTTTAGACACAAAGCCGGGATTACCCTCTAACAATTCTTCTGAGCTGCCCGCCCGATTTCTGCCCTACCTGCGGCTCTCCCCGCTACGGTTGCATGTTCCCCAGGTTTATGAATGGCTGCCCACCGCTTCCCCTGATGAAGTGCTATTGCTGCTGGATTATGCTCCAATTTGGCATTCCTCAACTGGAGAAAATGCTGAGCTGCGAGCTGCATCCAATTCTGTAGGGCTGTTTCCAGCGCTTTCTGAGGTTTGGCAAGCAGCAACGCCGCTTCGGCAACTCAATTGGCTAGGGCAGATGGCGAATTTGTGGCAGTCCCTCAGCAGTGAACGGGTGGTCTCTAGTCTGTTAGATCCAGAACTGCTACGGGTAGAGGGAGGAATTTTGCGGCTACTGGAGCTGCGTTCAGATACTGCTAAAACTCCCATTTCTCTAGCAACTTTAGGGCAACTTTGGCTGCAATGGGCAGAAACAGCTCGTCCTGAAATTGCGGCTCGGATGCAGCAGATCAGCCAGCAGTTAATTCAAGGACAAATTCATAATACAGAGCAGCTTGCAGAACAGCTAGACGGGGCAATTGCCCAAATTGGCCAAGCCCATGCCCGCAACCTTGAGATTGCTACCCTGACAGATCAAGGTCCAACTCGCCAACGCAACGAGGACGCCTGTTACCCTAAGAGCGGCACAGAGACGCAAAATCCTGCCCTGCCCCTAGTCATTGTCTGTGATGGCATTGGGGGGCATCAAGGCGGAGATGTTGCCTCGAATCTGGCGATCGAGGCCATTGAGCAACGTATGAAAGTCTTGAAGCCCGAGGCTCTTGATCCAGTAACGCTGACGGTAGAGCTAGAGAAAGCAGCTTGCATTGCCAATGATCAGATTAGCCAGCGCAATGATAGTGAGCAACGGCACGATCGCCAGCGTATGGGAACGACGCTGGTTATGGGGTTAATGCGAGGTCATGAGCTTTACGTGACGCATGTGGGCGATAGCCGAGCATACTGGATCACCCGCCGGGGTTGCCATCAAATTACGCTAGATGATGACGTAGCATCTCGGGAAGTTCGCCTAGGATACAGCGCTTATCGCCAAGCCTTGCAACAGCCAAGCGCAGGTTCCCTGGTTCAAGCGCTGGGCATGGGCACCTCTAATCTCCTCTATCCCACGGCGCAGCGGTTCATTGTCGATGAAGATAGTGTTTTCCTCTTCTGTTCGGATGGCTTGAGTGATAACGATCGCGTAGAGTCCTGCTGGGAGACTGAAATTCTACCGATTCTGGAAGGCAAAGCTGATCTGACCTGGGTAGCCAGGCGGTTGGTGGAGATTGCCAATTCGCTGAATGGATATGACAATGCCACGGTAGGACTGTTGCACTACCAGATCGAATCCACTCCATCTACGCCAACGTTAGTGGCTCTACCGCTTGCAGAAGTGCCGTTTTCACCTGCGCTCGGAGAGCCGCCTACCCTGCAATCGGCAGCCCAGTCGCCCAATCCAGTCACCCCTTCTTCGACGTTAGAGACTCAGCTGGTTCGCCAAAATTTGCCCAAACCGAATCCCTTACCGCTGTTGTTGGGCATTATCGCACTAATTGGCTTAGGGGCTGGATTGATTGCGGCTTTACTGCCGACTTTGACACAGCGAGCCCAGTTGCCTAGTTCATCCCCCAGCCCCGTTCCGACGACTACCCCTAGTCCCCTGCCTAGTGCTATCTTGCCATCGCTTAGCGTCGGTTCACGGCTGCAGTTGCAGCGATCGCCTACGCTTACGAGTCCTCAATCTTCCCCTGCTATAGGAGCGCCTATACTGCTCTCAAGTCCCCTTCAACCTTTAAATCCTCCAACCTCTGCCAATCCACCTGAAGTTACCTCCCAAACTTTAGGAGTCATCCCAGTCGGGAGTATACTGGAGGTCTTGAGAATTGGAGATCGGTGGGTGCAACTGCGGGTTTGTTCAACCCCCGCCGGTACTAGTCCAGAATCGTCATCGGTGCAGTCCTCTGGCTCTGCTGCTCTCCCTCGGGAAACGGAGAGTCATCCAGCAGTAAAGAGTGAAATTCCAGTTAGTCCCTCACCAGGGGCATTGGTTTCTCCTACAGCTCCCAAGGTGTCTCCCAATGAATCTCCTACTGTGTCTCCCGTGCCTTTTCTCCAACCTGGACAAATTGGCTGGATTCGGGAGGAGGATATTTTACCCGTAGTGAGTCTGAGCCAAAGTTCTCTACAATTGCAGGGTGTCTGTACCAGTCCAACAACGTTAAATTTGCCTAATCTTGGCAAGTCGCGTTTATTTAATAGTACTTCTATAGTACAGAAGGTGGTTTGGTTACCTAATTTTTGGAAGATTAATGGGTGAGCCGTAGAAAAGTAAAGAAATAAATTAATCGGAAATGATTGATCCCCAGCTTTATTGAGCGATCCCCGCTATTTTTTCATAAAAGAAGGCTAAAAAGGTTTGGATAGACATTCATCTGTCTCTTCAGACCAGATAGACTTGTAAGGACAGGTTGAGCCATATGGATCGAGCCATACGTCCAGTCATCAATTGGTGTGTTTAGGTCTTGAAGTCCACAGTTTTACATGCCTGCGTCTGATAATCCCTGCCTCAGTTTAGCGATTGCCCGTTTGACGGCTGCCGAGCCGCAACACTATGCAATTTGGGTGTTTCAGGCTCCTTATCCAGGAGGCTATGTCCACCACGATCGCATGTGGACTCAAACGCTTACAGAACTCTGGCAGCATTGGCAGGGCATCTTTTCGCTGCGCGGGTTGCCTATGGTTCCCCATGTAGGAACGGCTGCCCCACTGCCACCGCCTCTTTTAGAGTTTAGCCAGCCCGATATCACAGGTTCACCCAATGCCAACCAGCCGACTAGCTATACGGGGCGGTTAATGCAGAACCTGGGTATCAATTTGTGGCAGTGGCTGTTTGATGGCTCCATTCAAATGAGCTTTAACCAGAGCCAAGGCATGGCCATGGGGCAAATGCGTCCCTTACGCCTGCGGCTAGAAATTCGCGATCCAGATCTGATTCCGCTACCTTGGGAAATTATGCAGCCGCAGCCGGGTAAGCAAGCGGTTTCCCTGAGTCAGCAGCTTTTGTTTAGCCGTACCACAAGTGATGTAGATCCGCTGCCGCCGCTGCGATCGGAACAGTTTCTCAAAATTTTGCTGGTTTTGGGACATGATGTTGATCCCAATTCAGACAATGAGGCGCATGCTGTGGCGCAGCTAGATTTGGAGCAAGAAGCCGCCTCGCTTTCTAAAGTCTTGGAAACGGCGGCAACCACCGATCTGCGCAACAATCGTATGACGACCCCTGCCCTTTGTCAGGTGAAGACCCTGGTGCAGCCCAATCCAGCAGAGCTGATTAGCTGTTTGGAGTCAGGTAGCTATAACGTTTTGTTCTACGCCGGTCACGGTGTTCCAGCTCCCGATGGCGGCATGTTGCTGTTGCGTCCAGACGCCTCGATTAGCGGTACAGAATTGGCGCAGGTGCTCGTCCGCTGTCAGGTTAAGCTAGCCGTGTTTAATGCCTGCTGGGGGGCACAGCCTGATCAGCAAGGAGAGCAAACTATTCCTCGCAGCAGTTTGGCAGAGGTGCTGATTCATCACGGGGTGCCAGCTGTGCTGGGGATGCGGGATTCCATTGCCGATCAAGAAGCCTTAAGCTTTATTCAAGTCTTTGCGCGGGCCTTGGCCGAGCGATCGCCCATTGACGAAGCGGTGGCCATTGCCCGTCAGCAGCTTTTGACCCTCTACAAGTTTAATCAGCCCGCTTGGACGCTACCCGTGCTGTATATGCACCCAGAGTTCAACGGGGAACTGATCCAGCCGTTTACGGAAGGTGTCACTGAAATTCCAGATGCTTCTCCCAGCTGGCTAGGACGACAAACGCCGATTGCCTATCTGCGATCGATGACTTCTCCAAACCAGGTATGGTCGGTGCGGGGTGGCATCATGCGGGTAGGGCGGGGGGACAGCAACGATGTGGTATTACAGCAGCCAGAGGTTTCTCGTGAACATGCCGAAATTTTCTACCGCGATTCGTCATGGAAGGAAGATGTAGAGCCAACTTATCTGTTGAGAGATCGATCGCGTTGGGGAACCTGGGTATTGGGAGATGAAGGTTGGCATAAAGTCCATCATCAGGAGGTGCCTTTGATTTCAAAAACGCAGCTTAAGTTTGGTAATCCGCGCAGTCAAGCCTTGGAATTCATTATTGAAGGTTGAAAGCAAGAGCCGCTTCTCCCTGAACAGCCGATGGTGTGACACTATAATATTTGGCAGCCTTTTAAATTTCTGGCAGCATGTTAAGCCGTTGACTTCTCTGTCAAATCCAGCTAAATCAAGTACTCAACGAAAAAGGAGGCTACTTTTGCATAAAAAATGGGTAAATTCCTGATAAAAGTGATCTTGATTGCGGAACGGCGTTAAGGGCGATTGTAGTAATTCGGAGTAAGAGACAGTTAAATGTGGTCTAATTGCGTAAGCTTGTAGGAGTCCATTATGCCTAACGAACCCATCCGCCCTGTAATTTCTGCCTTCCAATCTCAGGCAGAGCTGGAGCTACTGCAAATCATTCTGCAAGGTTCCGCGTCTTGCTATCCTTGTAATCCAGCTGAACCGGAAGCAGAAGCTTATTTTGCAGCCTTAGAGCAGGAGGTGTTCAAAGCAGGTTGGACGGAAGAAGACTTTGCGATTCCGGCACAGTCCCTGGCTCATCAGCTTAATCAACTTTGGGATGCGGTGCCTGCCCAAGACGCCACTAGCCACATTCTCAACACAGATTTTTTCCAGCGATTCGCCACTCAAGTTCCTCAACATTTACTCAATAGCATTGTCCAGCGGGCTGAACAGGTGATTGCATCTAACCTGTCACTAGCCGATCAGCTGGTTCATGCGGTACAAGATTGTTTGCCCACTTGGGGTGAAGAAGATTTGCAAGTGTTGGCACGTCCCTTTGCCTTTGCGATGCGGGGCAGCTCTGAAACCGAAGTTCTAGAAGTGGCATTGCGCTCGGTGCGCTGCGCTGAATGGCAAGATCTTTCTAGCATTGAGCAAGCCCGTTTGAGCCTAGCAATTGCCCGATATGCGATCGACCAGCTACCCACTGCTGAGTAGACCCCTAGATAGCTATTCACTTTACTAAAAGTTGATCATAAGTTTCTGCCTGCTGCCGGATGCGCTGAGCGATTTGCTCCTCACTCGCGCCCAAAGCCGATCGGCAAAGCAGGATAACCTTGAAGCCGCCCACTAGGGTAATCGAGTAAATCGAGTGGCAAAGTTTTGTGCCCGGTTGGGCGATAGTGCCCTCGCTTTTAAAATGGCTGCTGCCAGAAAAGCATAGGAAAGGCTGCCAATCACCGCTAGTACAACCGGATGCATCAGCCCGGTTGCATTCCAGAGCGCATGTAGCGAAGCAGCCGTGAGATAGCCAACTCCCAGAATTTGCCAGCGTCTGCGCGGTTTGAGAATGCTCAAGCCAATGAAGTAGCCAAAGTAGCCGCTATAGGCCATATGTCCAGAAATTGACCCTAGA
>DATNOY010000633.1:0-5657 GCA_036703495.1 Coleofasciculaceae cyanobacterium | reverse complement strand
AGTCATTACTGCCAATGGCAATGCCCTGTACCCCTGCCTGCACATAGTCGGGCAGCAGCAGCAATACCGACGGCACTTCTGCCATAATCCATAGCCGAAAATGCGGATTTTGGGTCAAACCTGCTTGCTCTACGCGCTGGCGGCAGAAGACAAACTCCTCCACGGTTCGGACAAACGGCAGAATTAAATGGACATTGGTATACCCGTTCTGCTGCACTTGCCGTAATGCGGCTAGCTCTTGATCAAATAAGCTGGGATCCAGCCGGTAGCTGAAGGTGCCTCGGATGCCGAGCACAGGGTTCACTTCGGAAATTTTTGTGATGCCCGGAAACTCATGGGATCGCAGATCTAGCGATCGGTAAAATACGGGACGGGGGGAAAATGCGGCCGCAAACGGTTGCACCCGATCGGCAATCTGCTGACTCAACGTATCGTTCTGATCGGTTAAGGCTTGCATTAACAGCAGCTCAGAGCGCAGCAACCCCACTCCATCTACAGGCAATTGTGCTGCTGGGGCAATTGACTCTGGCTGGCTTAACGTCACAAACAGCTGAGTTGCAATTTGGACACGACTCCGGTGAGCAGAGGGTGGCATGGCAGGAGAAGATGGCTGAGCCGCCTGCCGATCTGCCTCCCAACGCACCTCTCCCCGATCGCCATTGACCCAAAGGCGATCGCCCGTCTGAATCCACTGAGTTGCTCCCTGTACCCCGACAACCGCAGGAATGCCTAACTCCCGGGCCAGGATAGCGGCATGACTTGTCATCCCCCCTTGTTCAGTCACAATTCCGGCAATTTGGCCGAGTCCTGCGACTTGATCGGGATGAATCATGGGTGCAACCAAAATTGCGCCTGCAGGAATCTGAGCCATTGGCTGCCCGCTTTGATCAACCCAAGCCGGGGCAGATCTTGTGCCCGCAGCAGCAGGCATG
This sequence comes from Coleofasciculaceae cyanobacterium, assembly GCA_036703495.1. GTDB lineage: Bacteria > Cyanobacteriota > Cyanobacteriia > Elainellales > Elainellaceae > Drouetiella. The sequence continues at coordinate 4,725 of DATNOY010000633.1, read as the reverse complement.
CCCACCAAACAGTCTGGGTGAACCGCCTGCAGCGATGAAGAAGAAGATGATGATGATACAGCCTGATCCCGCCGCTCCCCTCTGCTCTGGGCTGTCTGCCGCGCAGCAGGATGGACAGAAGCTGCCAGCTGCGGGATGACCTGTGTAATGTAAAGGGTGGGCTGCGATGATTCAGACTGTTGGTAGATTGCCCATTCCAGATTTAAGGCAGTTTTGAGATGAACCGTTGCTTGGTGAACCAACTCTCTAAGATGCTGGAGTTGTTCATCAGTTAAGGCAAGTTGTGCCCGCTGTGCGGCATCAGTAGCCTGTCGTTCATAGTAAGCTGTTGGCAACAGACCGGCTGTTGATGGCAAACTGGTGGGTGAAGATGAACTGGTAGGTGAAGATAAATTGGCTGTTGGCAGCAAACTGGACGCAGCTGAGCCAACCGCATAGGCATAGAGTTTGCTACCTGGGTAGCGCGTTTGGGCTCCGGTGGCATAAATGCGATAGCGATCGGGGATCACTTCACCTCGGATTAACGCCTCTCCTAACCCCCAAGTGGCCCGAATATCAAGAGAGCCGTCATCGTGAGCTTGCACATCGCCTGAGGCGATCGTTGTGCCAATGGGTTGGATCAGTACTGCTAAGCGCACTTGCTGAATCTGGATGCCCAGACGCTGCCAACACAACAGGCTTCTAGCTCGAAATAGCTCTGCCCAGGTTTGTTTCAAACCTTGAGCGATCGCGCCTCTATCGGTTCCAGCCAAATGCGACTCCAGCAAGCCGGTGGTTCTATGGGCGACTGTGGCATCTAACCCTTGCAGCGAAAAAGAAGGGCGGAAAATCAGAGCTGAACTGTGCCAGATTTCCATAGCAGTGGCGATCGCCGCTAGCCAAGCCTCTGGAACAGGGCTAGACAAGATGGCTTGGCGAATCTGTTTGGCAACGATTTGCAATTGTTGAGGCTGATTAACATCAACATGGAGCGAGGAATGAGGCAAATCCGCAAACATGGGAACTTGCCAGTCAATATTTTCTAGAAATTCCTGAAATACCTCAGCAGAAACCACCAAGCCCGGCATGACTGGGCAATCTTGCTGTTTAAGCAGCCCTAGATAGAGAGCTTTGTCTCCTACCAAGCTGCGATGAGCAGGCTGAATTTGCTCCAGCCCATACCAATAGTTCACAGACATACGCAGCATTCAAAGTAAGATGGACTCCGTTTCTAAAAACTGGATCTATCTTTCCAGGTCTCCAATTTCTATCCCTCCAACGCATTGTGGCACTGATGCAGCATCCAGCATAGGAATGAGCTTAATGCCAAACTCGGTTTCAAAGCTGGTTTTTTTCAGATCTAAGCTCCAAAGTTCTAGGGCGCAATCGTCGTCGGGGCAGACAGCTTGCAAGTGTAGATCGAGAACTTGAGTCTCTGGATGATAGTCGCAGCGGATCTGCTGAATGGCTCCAATTTGACGCCGGTCGAGCGCTACGGCCAACCTCAGCAGCGGATTCAGCTGTTCCACCACCCGACGATGTTTCTTGCTACTGATGTTGCGATAGCTGTCGTGTTTTTTCTTGGGGCTGCTCTTGCGATGGTAGCGGGCGAGGTTGGCAATTGTCTCAATTTCCACTTCCGTATAGCCCAATAAATCGCCGTGACGGATCAAATAGTAAGAGTGTTTATGATGAGAATCATGGCTAACAAAGTGACCGCAGTTGTGCAAAATTGCGGCAGCCCACAGCAGTTCCCGCTCAGCATCGCCCCAAGGGTGCAAATCAGAGATTTGGTCAAATAAGCTCAGCGCAAATTTCGCCACCCGTTCGCTGTGGGCTAAATCAACCTGATATTTTTTGGCCGTTTTAATGACACTGCGCTGGCGCACCGAGCTTTGGTAGCGCAAGCGGTCTTCAATCAAGCCATGAGACAGCATCCAATCGACGATCACGCCTTCTCGCAGCGCCCGCTCACAGATGGTGATGCTGTCCAAGCCTAAGAGCGTCATCGCTTCTTGCAAGATCACTGCCCCGGCAATAATGATCTCAGAACGGCGATCGGACATGCCTGGAACAGCAGCGCGCTCACTATTGTTGAGCTTGCGGAGGCGGTTAACGATCTCGCGTAAGTCTCGTAAGCTCAACTGGTAGCCATTTAAAGGGGCCGGCACTACCCCTAGCTTTTCGCGGGCATGAAGCGTGGCCAGCGTTTCGATAGTGCCCGAAGTTCCGACCATGCGCGGCTTCTCACCCGCTCGCAGCTGGGCCCGCAATTCATCGACCGATCGCTCCAGCATACCGCGCACGTAGGCTTGCAAGTAATGAAACTCGCTGTTGCTAATCGGGTCAGTGCTCACCATTTCTGAGGTCAGCCGTACTGCGCCAATCTTGGTGCTGCTCAGGGTGCGGGGTTCATGCCCATCTCCCAAAACCAGCTCTGTAGAGCCGCCGCCAATGTCAATGATCACATGAGGCTGGTTGCTGAACTCTACCCCTGATAGCACCCCCAAATAAATCCGCCGGGCTTCTTCTTGTCCCGAAATCAGATTGACAATTAAACCTGTCTCTTCCTCAATCTGGTGTAAAAAAGCGTGTCCATTCGGGGCTTCGCGAACGGCACTCGTGGCAACTGCAACAATATCCTCGGCGTTTAAACTTTTGGCAATTTGTTTACAGCGTTTGAGGGCTTCCAGCGCTCGTTCGATGGCTTCGGGGGTTAAGCGACCCGTCAGTTTATCGCGATCGCCCAACCGCACGGTGGCTTTCTCGCGAGCAATAATGGTAAAGGCAGGAATGCTAGGCTGAATTTTGGCCACCGCCATGTGGATCGAGTTTGTCCCCACATCAATGGCGGCAAGAATGCGATCGGCTAGGCTATCTGGCAGAGCATGGCGCTCCGCATCGGGCATGACAGGGTTGAGCAAGGGGTCTTTGCTCTCATAGATCAGATTGATCATCCAAGTATCCAGAGGGTATTTATACTGGCTAGAGCGAAAACTGAAGCGTGAGCGAGGTGGGGATCAGCGATCGTTCTACTTGTCCCAAACGACTTGCTCGACAATTGCAAAAACCTAACCGTCGCTGACCAAGATGCACTATTAAAGACGCACTATCAAAAATAAGCGATGTGAGAACATTGTTGCACTACACAAGCGCCAAGCTCATTCAAGATCTGCATAAAATCTTATCGCGATGCACCTGTTGCTGAGGTGCAATATTGATGAAGATCAATAGTTACTCTCTTAAAGCATTGATATAGGTGTTTATTAATGATTGTGAATTTAATTAAATTAAGAAACTATATAGTCTGGAAGCACAATCTCTAGGCAAGGAGATTACCCTGTCACCCTATTTCTCAGACTTGATTGGGTTCAGAAAAGCTATAGCAACCCTAAATCCATCATAGGAAACTTCGGGCAAGGCTTGAGGACATTCCCCACTAGGAGGAAGCACTGATCTCTCCCTTGTCCCAAATCTTTTGGGATTGCTAGATGAGACGGTTTTTTAAGGAAATAATGTTCCTACTCACGAGCATAGAATCGAGGCTGCACTGGCGCATCTACCTCAAGTTATCTGTTTAAGGCAGCCTGCAGCTCTAATGCTATAGATCTAATGCTATGGATCTAATGCCAGCGCTCAATTTAGAAATACGCCACCCTTCGCATCGATATATACCGAGGTGCGATCGGCCGCAAAATCAGTCGTTTCTTGAACAGTTAAGGTGAGGGTACCAGGGGCAGGCTGATTCTCTGCCAACGTGACGCGCAAAAGCCCTTTGTCTTGACGACGGAATGTCAAAGTGGTGGGCACAGCCAACCCTTGTAGGGTGATTTCCGATTGCCCCGCCAACGTTCGGTATTGGGTCGTGTCAATCACCTGATAGTTGATCGCTGCCCCGGTTTGATTCACAAACCGGATGCTTACCTGCCCATTGACCGGCGTCATGACTGTATCCGGGGGAACCAGGGGACTTGTGCTTGGAGTCGGGGGCGACGTTGGAGCAGGCTGAGATCCAGGAACTTGAGGTCTGGGAACCCGATTAAAGGGAGGTTCGCTAAAAATACTGGGATTGGGATTAAGCTGAGCGATCGTCTCAGAAGGGGGGGCGATCGAGAAAGCGAATGCCGGGATGGGGAAGCCCAGTAAGCTCAAGGCTAGACCCTTGGCTACAGCCCTGCTTAACCTGCGGATTTCAAGACGTTGACCTTTAATCATCGATAGACCTCGCTTTTGAAGGTGAGAGAAACATGACACAACCTAGTCGGTCAACGGCGGGCAAGCTATTGAGCTTGTCGAGACTCAATGCGCTTCCTGATCCAACCGGCTACACCGCTCAAAATTGCGCCTGCCATCAAAATACCAATTGCGGGAGTGAAGACAGGTTGCCAAAGTTTGTACCAAAGCTCAAGTCCGAGCGCAAGTCCAAAAGAGTGACCTACTACAGCAATTGCCAGCCAAAAAAAGCTAAACAAAACTAAAAATAAATTGACCATTAAAGCCAGGTTTAACCATTCTAAAAACTTGTCTTTCATGGAGTCCAATTCAATTATGGCGATTGTCAATTTTGCTAAAGTCTGATGAAGATCCTACTCTGGCTTTTTAGGGTTGCAGTGAACATCAGTGAACCCAGCAACAGCGCAGATTTTATGAGAGGCTTCCCAGACGTCATTTCCTCTCTAGACTATCAAATCTAGACTGCCAAAAAATATGGCTGCACCAGGATTGGAAGCAGCCACAGGGTAGAAG
>DATNOY010000632.1:0-4306 GCA_036703495.1 Coleofasciculaceae cyanobacterium | reverse complement strand
AATCGTAGGATTGCAGATGACACTAAAGCTTGTAATCAACCTAGAGGAGAATGTTGCAGGTTGATCGATATAGCCGTCAGCCAAATCTGGCATTTAGGATCACGAATTAATTAAAACCGAACTTTTAATTTTTGAAAGCGCGGCAAGGCCGCGCTTTCAAAAATTAAGTTTTGGGTTTTATTAAATTCACGTTCCTTAACCAAAGATGTCGCCGAAGAAGGCAATAGCCTCCTTCAAAGCAACGATAAAGCCATCAATCTCTTCCCGACTGTTGTAGAAATAAACGCTGGCTCTAGCAGTGGATTGGGCTTTCAGCAAGCGATGCAAAGGCTGAGTGCAATGATGTCCAGCCCGAATCGCAATACCTGCCTGATCGAGAATAGTAGAAAGGTCGTGAGGATGAACGGTGCCTGTGGTAAAGGAGGCTAGAGCGGCACGATTGCTAGCACTGGCATTGGGCTTGGGGCCATAGATCTGAACTTCAGGAATTTGCTCTAGCTGCTGGAAGAGGTAAGCCGTCAGCTCTTGTTCATAGGCATGAATTTGATCCATACCCAGGCGATTGAGATAATCAACAGCCGCCCCCAGCCCTACGGCTTCAGCAATGGCAGGAGTACCTGCTTCAAACTTATGCGGTAGATCGGCGTAGGTAGAATGATCAAAGAAAACATCGGCGATCATTTCGCCGCCGCCCAAGAACGGAGGCATGGCGCGCAACAGATCCAACTTGCCATACAGAAAGCCAATGCCGGTAGGGGCACACATTTTGTGTCCGGAGGCAACCAGCCAATCGCAATCGATCGCCTGTACGTCAATCGGCATGTGAGGCACGCTTTGGCAAGCATCAACCAGCACCTTTGCACCTTGTTGGTGAGCGAGGCGAACGATTTCTTCGACGGGGTTGATGCAACCCAGCGTATTGGAAACATGAACGATCGCCACCAGCTTCGTTTTATCGGATAGCAGGGACTTGTAATGCTCCAGATCAAACTCTTGGGTTTCGGTGAGCTCAACGAACTTCAGCACTGCCCCGGTGCGCTGGGCCAAAAGCTGCCAGGGAATCAGGTTACTGTGGTGTTCCATCACCGACAGAATTATCTCATCGCCAGGTTGGAGGGTGCTGGTGCCCCAGGCATAGGCCACCAAGTTAATGGCTTCTGTAGCGTTGCGAGTAAAGACAATTTCCTGACGGGAAGCTGCCTTGACGAAAGCAGCCACTTTATCCCGCGCTCCTTCATAGGCATCCGTGGCCCGCGAACTGAGAGTATGGACACCACGATGCACATTGGCGTGGTCGTGCGTGTAGTAATACTGCAAGGCATCCAGGACAGCTAGCGGCTTTTGAGAAGAAGCAGCATTGTCAAAGTAGATCAGCGGCTTTCCGTGAATTTCTTGATTCAAGATAGGAAAGTCAGCGCGGGTTCTGGCGGCAAGCGTGCGGTCTTGAGCAACAGTCATGGGAAGGACAACCGGATAAGGGTGAACAGGATAGTGAGATTTTGCAGATTCTGCTTAATTTTTTGACTTCCTCAGCCCCATACTTCGACACTGAACCAGTTCAGCCAGGGTGCGGCGCAAAGAAGCGATCGCAATTTGATCAATCACCTCGAATGCAAAGGCATAGACCAGCAGCTGACGAGCGTCTGATACGTCAATGCCACGGCTCTGCAAATAAAAGACTGCGTCGGCTTCTAGCTGTCCGACTGTGGCTCCATGCGTACATTTGACGTTATCCGCCACAATCTCTAGCTGGGGCTTTGTGTCTACTCTGGCTTTGGGTGAGAGCAGCAGGTTGCGGTTGAGCTGTCCGGCATCGGTTAGCTGGGCAGCTTTGGGGACAAACACTTTGCCATTGAAAATGGCATGGGCCCGATCATCGATAATGCACTTGTGGAGCTGACGGGTAGTGCCATGGGGCTGAGTCAGGGCGATCGTGCTGTGAGTATCCCCAATCTGATCCCCGTGCAACAGCGTCAAGCCATTGAGAATCGTTTCCGTTTGCTCTCCAGTCTGGTAAATCTCTAGGTTGTGGCGAGACAGCTGGGCCCCCATGCTGACGGCATTGCAGGTGTAACGAGAGGTACGCCCCTGAGAGACGGCCGTTTTGCCGATATGAAACGCATGATGTCCATCGCGCTGGACACGGATGTGATTCACCTGAGCATTATCTGCAATCCAGATTTCAGTGACGCTGTTGGTTAAATAGGCTGCTGAACCGATCGCCCCATAGTCTTCAATCAGGGTGACCGCACTGTTGGTTTCTGCAACCACTAAAACGCGAGGCTGAATGAAGGCAGCATTTTGGGCTGTGGCGATAAACAGCAGATGAATTGGTGTCTCAATCGCCAATCCCTGGGGGACTAGAATAACGGCTGCATCCGTCAAACCTGCCGTATTCAGCGCGGTAAACACCTCTTCTGCACCAGATTGCTGCGCCAGATAAGGGCGGAGGCGATCGCCATACTGGTCTGCCAGAGCCGACAAAGTACCTACCACCAGGGCTTCAGGCAGCTGGGTCAGGTTAGACAGATAGGGTGCATATGCTCCATCCATGAAGACGAGCTGACTGGCTCTGGCTTCGGGGAGAACAAAGGGGGCGATCGCTTCGGCAGTCCGTCCTAAATCCTGATGTTGGACAGCTGCCAGCTGAGTTTGCAACAGAGCCGACAGATCGGTGAAGCGCCATTCTTCGTCGCGGGAGGTCGGAAAAGTTTGTTCTTGCACCCGCAGATCCGCATGATCCCGCAGTTCCTTCAGCCAGGGCAGAGCAGTGGGCGATTGCTTGGCCAAATCCAGCAAACCTGACAGATAGGCTGCGCGTCTTTCGGCAGCTGTGGTGGCTGGTTCACTGAGGGAAGAAACGAGTGGAGAAGAGGCTTGAATACTCATGACGCGACCCCCGCGGCCGCTTCGTCTAGCACCCAATCATAGCCCCGTTCTTCCAGCTCTAATGCCAGCTCTTTACCGCCAGTACGAATGATCCGTCCATTGGCCGTGACATGGATGTAGTCGGGCACGATGTACTCTAGCAAGCGCTGATAATGGGTAATCACAACGATCGCATTATTGGGATTAGACAGCTGATTGACTCCGCCCGCCACAATCCGGAGCGCGTCAATATCTAGACCCGAATCGGTCTCATCTAAAATGGCTAACTTGGGTTCTAGCAAAGCCATTTGCAAGATTTCATTACGCTTCTTTTCGCCACCCGAAAACCCTTCGTTGACGCTGCGGCTAAGGAAGCTAGGATCCATTTTGACGATGCCGAGTTTTTCTCGAATCAGTTCATCAAAATCAAATGCGTCTATTTCTTCCAATCCTTCATGTTTGCGTTTGGAATTGTAGGCAACCCGCAAAAAGTCCAGGTTGCTAACGCCCGGAATTTCTAAGGGGTACTGGAACGCCAAGAAAACGCCCGATCGCGCCCTTGCTTCTGGCTCTAGCTCCAGCAAATCTTGTCCCTGGAAAATTACTTCTCCACCCGTCACCTGGTAAGCCGGATGTCCGGCTAGCACTTTAGAAAAGGTGCTTTTACCAGAGCCGTTGGGGCCCATAATCGCATGAATTTCGCCTGCTCTCACCTCCAGGTTTATGCCTTTGAGGATGGGCGTTTCATCTACGTTGGCGGTTAAGTTTTTAACCGTCAAAATCACATCACTATTTTCAATTATCATCGCCCTATCTCCTCTGATCGAAATCCCAAGCCCTATCTTCCTGTACGGGCAAAGCGTTCGGTAGATAGTGCTTGCTTTACACCAAGACCTGATGTGCCAAATGCTTCGCCCCTAGCCGACGCTGCCTTCTAATTTAAGACTGAGCAAGCGATCGGCTTCTACCGCAAACTCCATGGGTAGCTGGTTGAACACGTCCTTACAGAAGCCGCTAATCATCATCGAAATGGCGTCTTCTGAAGAAATCCCCCGTTGCGCAAAGAAGAACAGCTGATCTTCGCCAATCTTGGAAGTTGAGGCTTCATGCTCTACTTTGGCGCTGTTGTTTTGCACCTGAATGTAGGGAAAGGTATTGGCTCCGGCATTATCCCCAATCAACATCGAGTCGCACTGGGAGTAGTTGCGTGCCCCCTCTGCCTTGGGCCCAATCTTCACCAAACCCCGGTAGCTGTTCTCCGATCTGCCTGCCGAGATTCCTTTAGAAATAATCGTGCTGCGCGTATTTTTGCCAATATGGATCATCTTGGTGCCCGTATCAGCTTGCTGGCGGTTGTTTGTCAACGCTACTGAGTAGAACTCGCCCACTGAGTTATCGCCCACCAAGACACAGCTCGGATATTTCCAGGTGATGGCCG
>DATNOY010000631.1:0-17845 GCA_036703495.1 Coleofasciculaceae cyanobacterium | reverse complement strand
AAGGGCAACTCGTTATTATTGGCGGTGGGGAAGACAAGGAAAATAACTGTACCGTACTCCGGGAGTTTGTGCGGCGGGCTGGTGGAACGCAAGCTCGGATCGTGGTGCTAACGGCGGCTACCAGTCTACCTAGAGAGGTTGGAGAAACTTATATTCGCGTGTTTGAGCGGCTCGGCGTTGAAAGCGTCAAGGTGATTGACACAGAGTATCGGGAAGATTCTGAGAAACCGGAGGCCCTGGAAGCCGCTCAACAGGCTACGGGTATTTTCTTCACGGGTGGGGATCAAGCCCGGATTATTGGGTTAATCAAGGATACGCCGCTGGATAGTGAGATTCACAAACGCTATGCCGAAGGAGCCGTGGTGGGAGGCACCAGTGCAGGTGCAGCCATGATGCCCGACGTCATGATTATTGAGGGACAATCCGAGACCAATCCCCGTGCCGATGTGGTGGAAATGGGCCCGGGGATGGGGTTTCTCCCCAATATTGTGGTTGATCAGCATTTTGCTCAGCGCGGCCGATTGGGTCGGCTGATCTCAGCTTTAATGCTACAGCCTGCTGTTTTGGGCTTTGGCATTGATGAGGATACGGCCGTAATTGTCAGCGGGGATGAATTTGAGGTGGTGGGCAGTGGGGCTGTGACGGTGGTGGATGAATCTACAGCGACTCACAGCAATGTGGATGGGGCCCTAAAGGACGAAGCTTTGGCCGTGTGTGGAGTCAAACTGCACATCTTGCCGCATGGCTATCGGTTTAATTTGGCAACGAAACAGCCGATGCTGCAATCAGTCGAGGTGTAGCAGCGCTTTAAGGAACGCCCTGCTGATCTACGGCAATTGGGTCTTGCTCCAGATTGGACTGCCTCAACTCCAACAGGAAGCGCAGGGCTCTGGCAATAGCGTCTGCACAGGTATAGGGGGAGGTTTCATAAAACGATCGCCAGGCGATCGCCTTTTGTTCGTTATAGCGTTCTGCTTGCTCGGGATGTTGATCTAGCCAGGCGATGCGCACGGCATGCCCGATGAGGACATCCAGCACAATGTGATCTTCGATCCGCAGGTCAGGGTTTTGCTCGACGATCGCCCCTAGCTCCATTAATGCTTCTACGTTGACCTGGCGGTATTCTGGAGCCTGGATTTTGTTGAGCAAATGCTCAATTCGCAAGGCAAAGTTTTTTTCGCCAGGGGTCATTTCTGCTAGCAGGAGTTCGCTGTCTAAGCGGTTGCGGCGATCGAGCTTATCACCAATCACCAGGCCTCTACAATGCTCCATCACCTGCCAAACGCTGGGATAAAAGCCCTTAGGAACGCGATTTACGGCTCCATCTCGCTGGCGCTGCTGCCACCAGTCTCCCACCGGCGTGTCGGCTCCCTGAGCCTCTGGCGACACGACCCAGGCGATCGGCTGCTGCTGGTTAAGCTGGAGGGATTCCTGCCGAATCAGCGCTTGATTGGAGCCTTCGTATTCGGCTAGCACTTGCCGCAGGCGCGTTCGGATCTCAAACGGGCTGAGCCGCATCAGATGTTCGTAGGCTTCGTCCTGGGTTACCCGTAATTCTGTGGCCAGGCGGCTGGTGATCAGCAAAATCAGATAGCCGACGCGCAGAGTTAGCAAACCATCAAATAAATGGGGATCGGTTTTAATCAGCACACTCAGGTAGAGGATGATTTCCTGGGTCAGCGGCTGCTCCCGCACATCGCTGCTGCAAAACTCCTGAATTTTCTCCATGATGTCGGCTGGAGGCAGGGGGCTGCTGATCAGGGAAGCTTCGCTATAGGCTTTACCGACGGCAATTTGCTTACCTCGGATCAGGATGGTGGCCACGGCATCGGATAAGCCGATATCTACTTTATTGAGCAATCCTGCGGCTTGGCGGATCAAGGTCCAAAGCTGAGCCTGACTGGCTTTGGTATAGACTTCATCGAGTAAGTCTGAGAGGGGAACAGAGGCATTGGGGCCGCCTAAGCCTGTGTCAAATCCCGATCCTTTGAGCTGACTCAGCGTTTCTAGTAAGCCCACCTGTTCGTAGAGGTTGCAGGACTGATGCAGGCGATCGAGCAAGTGGGGCAAATCTGTCTCATATTCCAACAAAAATTCCTGGGTGTTGTTGAGGGGAATTGTGCAGCTAGAAGTGGTGGACAGGTATTGCGGCTTGGGTTCTGCCTGGATTGGCGCGGCATCAAAATGGAAGTCGTGAATAAAGTCAATGCGCTCCAGTCCAGCCGTGATCATCAGCTGATGCAGAAATCCTAGTTTTACCGTAACGCCGTTGCAGCTGCCCTCTTTCAGCTCTTTGAGCAGTTTCAGGAAAGGAGACTGATCGATCGCTCCGCTGCGCCCAATCTCGAAAAGGTCATGGGTGAGTAGCAGGGTCATGGTGGGCCGTCCCAGGTGATACCAATGGCGTTGAATGTAGACTAGCTCTCCACGAATTTGATCGACCAAAAAGTGGTAGTCCAGCGTCAGGTAAAATTGCTGCCGATCCAGACAGGCAGGCAGAAATACCATCGTTTGGTTACGAATGCGGAAAATTCGGGAGGTGGTGAGGCTGCGAAGGCGGCGGATTGGTCGCCCCGTTAGCCCAAGCTTGTCATTGCGGCCAATCTGGTGGTAGATCGCTGATAGTTCGCTGGAGTGCCGCACTTGAATGGGCGCGACCTGAGCCGGAGTTTGGGTGTCAATGCCATAGGTAGCCAGTTCGGCTTGGAGGGCAGCATCTTCGGACAGTAGGGCAATCTGGACGATCGGCAGTTGGCGGTGGCCCAGCCGCAGATGCCGCCCTAAGGGATCAACGTCGCCCACGGACAGCAAGCCCTCCCGGATCATTTGCCCCAGCAGATATAGGCTTTGGGCCCACACCAAGGGCACATTGTCGTTGGGCAAGCGGGGCTGACTGTAAGGCGTGGTGCGTTCGGCTTCAATGCCTTCGGCCGGCACATAATAGACTTCTGGCAGCAGTTTCCAGCCATTTTTTTCGACCAGAAGCGGCTGCAAGCGCTGGTAATAGTCGTCGGCTAGGGCGCGATCGCCCCGGAACAAGGCATCCAGCATTAAGTAGGTGAAAAACAGCGGCCACTCGCACTCAATATGCTCAAATTGCTTCAGCTCCCAGGGTTCGTAGTGCAAGCGATGGACATCTTCAATGGCAGTCTGGTGCCCGTCTCGCAAAAACCGCTTACAGCCGTATTGGCCTTGCAGCTTAGTGACAATCTTGGTGCGAGTCCGCTCCACCAGTGCCGCATCTTCAATGGCAAAGGCGGGAAAGCCAATGACGCTGAGCAGCGCTGCATCTACTTCCTTGGAGCTGGATTCTCGAGGCAGCAGCGATTGCAGGGTGGTGCGGGTGCGGGCGATCTCATCTAGCAAGACGTGAATCACTGACGCCTGACTGCCGCGAACGCCAAACAAATCCAGCCCGCTCATGGCTTCTAGAGCTGCTTTAGCCATGCCTACTGAACTGGCATTGAGTTCGGGATTGCCATGATTAATTTTGTTGCCCCGTTCCCAGATGCCGTAGTCGGGTGTGCGGTAAGCCCGACCGATGTAGTAAACCAGATTTTGCACGAAGTTGACTTCATCGATCGTAAAAATGATTTGTAGCCCTGAGGCCGTCATCTGCGCCAGCATCAGCAGATAAATGGAGGTGGCATCTAGCTGCAAGTGCCCCCACTGGTCATCGCCCACCACGGTATCGGCGGTGCCTGTATCGTATTTGGCGTGCAGGGCATCTAGCGGGTGCTGGGTTTCCTTAAATCGCTCAACTTTTTCGGCTTGCCGCATCATGGCAAACAGCAATCCCCGCATCAGTTTAACGACGCTTTGCTCTAGCTCATAGGTGCGCCCCTGATCTGCATCGACCTTGCGATAGGCGATCGCCAGTCCCCAAACTGCCAAAATGCTGTACACGTTATCCCTGACCCAGGCATCCATGTAGTTGCCATGGGCATTAACTGCCGTGCTAGCTGGCATCAAGCCGGTGATCGGATTCTGCCGGGCCAAAATGATGGCTTGCACTTCCTGGTAGTATTCATCTAGCTTGGCGCGAAATAGAGCTGGGGAAGCGTTGAGATTGGAAGTTGTGTTGGCAGACAAGTTCATGGCAAGAACCCCTGAGCTAGCCCTTGAAGGGGAGTAATTTAGTTAAAGATAACTTTCCAGTCTGGGAATCGAAAAGTCTATATGGCAATCCCAAATTACTGGTGAAAGGGGGGAGGGGGCACCGTCCCTGCTGGGGCACCCAGATCCTTACCTCCCTTAGGTCACGAATTAATTAAAACCGAGCTTTTAATTTTTGGGTTTGATTAAATTCACGTTCCTTACGTATTTGCATGGCTGATTTAGGATAGCCGTCGCCTTGCTAGCGACTGGATTTGCTGAGAATACAATATTTTGCAGCGATCGTCCCTTGTATAATTCGGTGGGATGAGTTGGGATGGCGCGAGGGAGATAGAGCCAATGCAAAAGTCGGGTCAGGATTTGCTTAGAATTTCCAGTGTCCTGGGATTGCCGATTCACCTGGTAGATTACCTGCAATGGCTGACCACCCAACTGCGGCACCAGAAGGGCGTCCATGTGGTGACGCTGAATGCAGAAATGGCGATGGAAGCCGAAAAAAATCCAGACTTGGCGGCCGTCATTCGCAAAGCCGAGCTAGTCATCCCGGATGGGGCAGGCGTTGTGCTTTACCTCAAGCTGCGGGGGCAAAAAGTGCAGCGCTGTCCTGGTATTGAACTGTCTGAACTGTTACTGCAACACGCGGCCCAACTTGATCCGCCCTGTCCGGTGTTCTTCTACGGCGGTAAGCCTGAAGTCAGCCAGGCAGCAGCTGAAATCTTGCAGCGCCGCATGCCCGGACTGACGATCGCCGCTACCCAACATGGCTATCTGACGGCCGATGAACAACACCAGCTGGCGCAGACGATCGCCGAGCTGCAACCCCGGATTTTGTTAATCGGTCTGGGTGTGCCGCGGCAAGAATTTTGGATTGCCGAGCATCGTCACCTTTGCCCCAATGGCATCTGGATTGGCGTGGGGGGCAGCTTTGATATTTGGGCAGGCACAAAAACCCGTGCTCCGGGCTGGCTGCGCAACAACCATCTGGAATGGGTATACCGGCTGTATCAGGAGCCTTGGCGCTGGAAACGCATGTTGGCTTTGCCAAAATTTGCCTGGAAAGCCCTGATCTATCGCGGGGGCTAGGGTGCTGTTAAGAATTTTTTGTGGAGTCGAAGACCTCACAAAAAATTCTGGCGTTGCTGAACCCAAGAATGATTTGCCCTCATCCCCCACCCTTCTCCCCAGGGAGAAGGGTGCTAGAAATCTTGTTCCCTCTCCCCGAGGTGAGGGCTAGGGTGAGGGCAAATTTTGTGGTGCATCCTTCAATCTTGACTTTGGACTAAATCGCGTCAAATTCTTAAGTTTGTTTTTTAAGGATGGGGTGCCCGACCTACGGCAATTTTCAACTGAGTCAAGTCCAGATTATTTTTTGAAAGCCTCGCGGAGCAAAGCTTTCAAAAAATAATCTGGCTTTAACCGAGTGCCAACTGCCATAAAAAACAACGCACGACTAGGACGATGCTTGCAAGGTGCCGCGCGTGACGCCAAGCTGATGATTGAGCTTGAGTTTGCGCCAAAGCTGGGAACCGGTGAGATCACCCTGAAGCAATTTTTGGTAGCTGGCGATCGTTTGCTTTACCTGTTCTGGAGATTCATGCAAGAACTCTAAGCGAAACTGTTGCACCCCTAATTTGATCAAATGTTGGACATATTCGGCACCTGTCTGCGCACTGCCGTTGAATACCGTATTTCGACAGCCAGCATCTGCTTTGAGGATATGTTCTGTCCCGGTGCGATCGCGCAATTTTACTTCATGGGTTTCGCAAGGACGACCGCAGTTGGTATAGTCTGTGCCTTCTGAAAGGAATGCGCAAAAGACGCAATGCTCCATGTGAAACATGGGCATATGTTGATGAATGGTGACTTCAAACCAGTCGGTTGGGCAGCCTTGAATTAATGCTTCCAGTTGATTGATGTTCAAGTCATAGGAGGCAGTCAGCCGCTCTAGACCCAGCTGCTTAAACGTCGCTGCCGCAATTGGGTTGGCGATATTCAACGAGAAGTCGCCAATGCAGCGATCGCCTGCAAAAAATTTGAGCTGGTCATAGTTGCGCACCAGATAGCCATCTGCCTGGCTATCCCGCACCTGTTGCAAAATCCAATTCTCTTTGGGTTTGGTGATGCGGGGAGGAGCCACCCAAACGGTGGCTGCGGGGTTGGCTTGCCGAACCTGTTCAACAGCTTGCCGATAGGCACGCGGATCTTCAAATTCGCAATATAGCGTCTGGATGCCAGATGCTAGGGCGGCTTGCAGTTGGGGCAGGCTGCGCACGAGGCTAATCAGTCCGGGTGTGCCGGTCGGGTGGGTTGGCTGAGGCAGTAAGTCGGTGTAGGTGGCGGCAGAATCAAGCTGCCAGCGCCGAGGACGCGATCGCGCTACTTCTAGACTGGCTACGATCTCTCGCCGCAGGCGGTTTAACTCGCTGACCGGCAGCATGACAGCTCCGACGAGATGGTTGGTCAGCGTTCCTAAGCAGAAGGGGGTGTTGCCTAGCCGACTGAACTGATCCTGGAGGCGATCGCCATCCAAAGGCTTGCTATGGGCAGCCACCAGCGGCATAGCAGATTCGACCTGCACCAGATGCCCCTGCTGATCGCGGGCAATGGCAATCAGCGGTTGCCCCACTTCGCCATAAATTTCCAGCTGCAGCGGCCGCTGAAAGTGGGGCGTGTCGCCAGCAAAGCTTTGGCGCAATTGGCGATCGAGTTCCGGATCGCTGGTTTTCCAAAGTTTATTGCCCACCTGGATTTGTCGCCAATCCAGATCATGGCGTCCAAAGGTGAGAATCGCGTTCTTTCCCCACTGCTCAATCGTGTAAACTCGGCCGCCTTCTTCTCGGACTTCTGGATGTCCGCCATCAAAGACAACGCCATCCCCGGGTTTGACGGGAGCCTGTAATTCTAGGGTGATCTGCTGATTGTGAATGCGAGTCACTTCACCCAGATAAACGCCCCGCTTTTTGCCAAATCGAGCATGCACCAACTCCTGGTTGTTAATGCCCTCAAACCAGCCTGTATATAGCCCTCTAGAGAAAGCCATTTCCAGATGGTAGCGATCGCTTGCCTCCTGACGGGGAGCGTCGGTCTCTGCGGTCAGCCGATCGAGGGCTTGGCGGTAGACTTGCGTGACATTGGCAACATATTCTGGCGTTTTCAGACGCCCTTCAATTTTGAGGCAGGTGACTCCAGCTTGGATCAGCTGGGGCAGCACAGCCAATCCTGAAAGATCTTGAGGGCTGAGTAAGTATTTGCGATCGCCTAGATCCACAGTTTGCCCATCAGCAATCAGGTCATAGGGCATGCGGCAGGCTTGAGCACATTCGCCCCGATTGGCTGAGCGTCCGCCCAGGGCTTCGCTGGTCAAGCATTGCCCCGAATAGGCCACACACAAAGCGCCATGCACAAACACTTCCAGCGGCATAGCAATCTGGCGATCGCTCAACTGCTGCTGAATGCTATTAATTTCCTGCAGCGAACACTCCCGCGCCAACACCACGAGCTGACAGCCCAACAATTGGGCAAACTCCACGCCAGCTGCACTGGTAATTGTCATCTGCGTGGAGGCGTGAATGGGAAAATCGGGGGATAAATGGCGAATCAGCCGACAAATGCCGACATCTTGGGTAATCACTGCATCTACCCCAGCCGCAATAATGGTGCGGAGATATTGCTCGGCTTCTGGCAGCTCTGGGGTGAAGATCAGCGTGTTGAGCGTGACATAGCCTTTCACACCTCGGCGGTGCAAAAACGCCATCAGCTGAGGCAAGTCTGCCTCCGTAAAGTTTTGAGCCCGCATGCGGGCATTGAACCGCTCCAGCCCAAAATAAATGGCGTCTGCTCCATTTTCTACGGCCGCTTTGGCACAATCCCAAGATCCGGCGGGGGCTAATAGCTCGGGCAGATGCAGGGGCGAACGAGTGCTAGAACCGGGGGACAGAGGGGTGGTCATGGGAGGGCGATCGCGTGGGGTCGGCGTAAAGGTCAAATCAATCAGGTCAAATCAGTCCATCTCCGATCTTGCCTTACTTTACGAAAAGTTGGCGCTTGGGCAGGCTCTTGACTGCAACCGCAGTCAGGGTGTCCTACTTTCTCCCCCGTTAGGAAGATGTATAAAGACTGTTCGGTATGGCATCACGAGGTAAGGGTGCGGCATCGAGCAGTTCTTTAGCTGTGAAAGATTAGCTGTGAAGGATTTCTTGCCGAATGCCACGTCCCTGCAGGGGATGAGTAACTGCGTTCAAACATCCTCCTGGAGATAAACAGTCATGCAAAATATTACCTTTGTCTGCTGCGTAGAGTCGGGCAGTTTGGAAGATCCGACTGTGCGGTTGGTGCAAAGCTTGAGGCTCTATGGCGGGAAATTTGCTGAGGCTCCGGTGGTGGCGGTGACGCCACGCTGGGGGTTGCCGTTGTCTCGGCAGACGCTGCAACGCTTTGAGCAGCTTCAGGTAGAGCATTTAAGCCTGCGATCGCCGATGCGCTACTCCTGGAACAATTTTATGAATAAACCCCTGGCGATTTTGGCAGTCGATGAGCGGGTGAAGACGGAGGCGATCGGCTGGTTAGATAGCGATATGGTGGTGGTGGGAGAACCGGATGGGCTGACTTTGGCGGGCGATGAAAGTTTTTTGGCCTGTACCGCTGATGCAATCGGCGCAACGCAAGGGCAGGGCGATCCGTTAGAACCCTACTGGCAGGCGATCGCCGACACACTTGGACTAGATTTGGAACAGTTGCCCTGGGTGACGACTGCAGAAGAACAGCTGCGCGTGCGCTTCTATTTCAATGCCGGACTATTTGTCTACCGGCGGGAAACTGCTTTTGCCAAATGCTACCTGGATCACTGCAGCCAAATTCTGGATGCGCGACTCTCCTCCAAACTTTGCGGCTTCTTCTTCACCGATCAGATTGCTTTGGGGCTAACGGCGGCTAAGCTGGGCTTGCCGTGGCGGTCTCTGCCCTATTCCTACAACTACTCGCTGTGCAGTCAGATTTATCCGCAGTGGTATGACCCGCAAAAGATGCGGAATGCTAAGATCATCCACTATCACGATGGCATGTGGAACCCCTTCTGGAGTACGTTCTTGCGCTGTATGCAAGACACCCATCCCCAAGTTGCTGATTGGCTAGCTGCCCAAGGGGCGCTATCGAACAAGGCTCCTTATGCTTATCGCCTATTGGGTCGAGGGCTGAAGGAGTACCGGAAGCAACAGTCTGTTGCCTATGGGAAAACCTGCCAGGTTTTGTGAGGTTTGTGGTTAAAGCTCCAGTTCAACAAGGAAGGTGGTTTATGACGTTACAAGAGGGTTCTCAGGGGTCTGAGGTGAGTCCGACTGAGCCGCTGCCAGCCGAGCGATCGCCTGCTGAGATCGTCACAGTGCGTCCTGACTCTGAAACGCTGACTCGGCAACGCTTGCCCTATTTTGTCGGCATCTCTGGAACGACGGCAGGAGCCAAGGGCATTTCGATGAATTTGGTAATTATTCCTCCTGGTGCATCAGCAGAACCGCATTTTCATCGGGATTATGAGACGGCAATTTATCTGATTCAAGGTCGGGTGGAAACTCGGTATGGTCAAGGGTTGAAGCAGTCTGTGATTAATGAAGCCGGAGATTTCCTGTTTATTCCTCCGGGTGTTCCTCATCAGCCCCACAACCTGAGTGCCACGGAACCAGCTCAGGCGCTGGTGGCCCGCAATGATCCCAACGAGCAGGAAAATGTGGTTCTTTATCATCCTGAATTGGATCCTTGACTTTGGACTAAATCGCGTAAAATTTTCTGAAACCCTTGCGGAGAGAGGCTTTTGGGAAATTTGACGCAGGAAAATGGGTTTGCCGCGAAACGCTCTCAGCGCTTCGCGGCGTGATCGAGCAAATTAGTCCAAACTCCAGTGATATAATCATCGGACTCAAGATCCGCTGATCAAATGGCTCGGTTCTAGTGGAGAGCAGCCACTAGAGGTAAGGGGGAAAGTCTGGTGAAAGTCCGGCGCTGTCCCGCAACTGTGATTGAGGCGTATGGGTTACGGAGGACACAGCAGCTTCAGGATGCTGCGGTTCTCTAACGGCCTCATTAGTCAGGATGCCCGCCGATGCTGATACCACCCTACCCGTCTGCGAGGTACAGATGACTTTTTGTATGGCTTACATCACTTCATTTCAAACCTGTTGGGGGCAGCATCTGCCCTCATACGATCGGGCTTTTAGCCAGATCTGAGCTTTTCAATTAATCTACAACCCCCTGGACGGGCAGCGATCGCCTCTGGGAGATGGGTTTGGAGTTGATTATCAGGGAGTTAATTCCAGGGATTGATCTAACCTCCGTTTTATAGGTGAGCATTTTTGTGGAGTGAGCATTTTTGTAGGGTGAGCATTGCCTCCCCTACTGGATTTGCAGCTTGTCGGATTAAAATTTCTTTGATCGAGGAAAAGGAGCTGATGCGAATTCGGGATAGTGTTTGGCAAGGAAATTTTGGCTACTGGCAGCATGGGTTTATTCAAGCCAATGCCCTTGTGATTGGCTACTATGCCTGGAAAGGCTATTTAGCAGGCGATCGCGGCATTGTTGTCTGCGAGATTGCCGCTGAGGTCACAGAATCCAGGATCACCAGCCTGGATCTGGTTCCATTCAGCAGCCAGTTTATGGTGCGATCGCAGCTTGATTGCTTGCAAAACTATGGGCTGGATCAGGACGCTATTGCCCAATTGCTGCCCGTTGTCGAAACCTACAATCCCTGTCAGGATGTGCTGCTGCTGCTGAGTGCCGATCAACAGATTGAGGTGAGTCTGCTGCAAAACTTTGCAGTTACTCCGCCAGAATGTTATGAACAAGTGGGCAGACGCTGGGAAGAATTCCAGCTTTGTTCGCTGCAATAGCCACTGAATAATCCCTAAACAACGCCTAAATTCTGAATAAACCTGATGTCTGATCTCTCGCTAATATCTGATACACCTCGCCCTCGTTGGCACGTTATTACCTTTACAGGGTTGCTGCATCTGGCAACTTTATCCGTCCTCTTGCCTAGCAACTTTAGCTGGGCGGCTGTGGGTGTAGCGGTCTTTTTACACTGGCTCACTATTGGTTTAGGAATTTCTTTAGGCTTTCATCGGTTAATTAGTCACCGTAGCTTCAAAGTGCCCAAATGGCTGGAATACTTTTTTGTGCTGTGCGGCACGTTGTCGGGTCAGGGTGGAGTCTTGGGTTGGGTAGGCTATCACCGGGCGCATCATCTGTATACTGACCAACCTAAAGATCCCCATGATGCAACTCAAGGGCTGTGGTGGAGTCACATTAGCTGGTTGATGCACACTGTACCGGCCAAGGCTGAACTGTCTCGTCTAACTAAAGATATTGCCAACGATCCGTTTTATCAGTTTTGCCATAAGCAGTACATCCCACTGCAAGTGGCGTTGGGCGTGGTGCTGTATCTGCTAGGCGGGATGCCATTCGTCGCTTGGGGGATTTTCTTTCGTTTGTTTGTGGGCTTTCACTGCACCTGCTTTGTGAATAGCGTTTGCCACAAGTTTGGCTACCGCAGCCATGCCACGGACGATCTATCTACTAACTGCTGGTGGGTGGCGCTGCTCACCTATGGCGAGGGCTGGCACAACAATCATCATGCGTTTCAGTCGTCGGCTCAGTCTGGGTTGAAGTGGTGGGAAGTAGATGTCACTTGGATGACGGTTCGCCTGTTGCAAAAGCTGGGCTTGGCGACCCACATCAAAGGGCCGAAGCTGACCGGCTGAAGTGAACCAGCCCTGATGATTTTATGGAGACGCGAGCGATCGCGTCTCTTTTGATCTGGGTGTTTAACCTGAGTGTTTGATCAGGGTGAATCTCTATTTTTCGTAAGGCTGACCGCTAGCGGCAGGCGGGGTGGCTTTGCCGCCAAACCCAGCCAGAACAATAATCGTCAGCAGGTACGGAATGGCTTGATAAAGCTGAGTTGGAATCAGCGCCAGCCCCGAACTGGCGGCTGAGGTGAGGCTGGCCGCCCGAATTTGAATGGCGGTGCCTAAGCCAAACAGCAGGGAAGTGCCAAATGCGCCTAGGGGAGTCCAGCGCCCAAAAATCATGGCGGCTAAGGCAATAAAGCCCCGTCCGGCACTCATCCGCAGGGTAAAGGAACCGACCTGCTCTAATGTCAGCCATACTCCCGCCAGTCCGGCGATCGCCCCACCTGCAATCGTGCTGATGTAACGCACCCGCGCCACAGAAATGCCCACGGTATCGGCTGCCCGAGGATGCTCGCCGACCGATCGCACCCGCAAACCCCAGGGTGTGTAGAACAGCAGGTAATGAATTAGCCCTGTCAGCAGCAGCATGGTGTAGACAATCGGCTGATGGTTGAACAGCAGATCTCCGAGTACGGGGATTTGCTGCAATCCAGGAATAGGAAGGCGAGGAAAGGTGCCCGGAGCCGTTGGGGCGTTGGTTGCTATCCAGCGTTGGTAAATCCAGCCGGTCATTCCCCAAGCCAGCAGATTGATCACCGTACCGCTGATGATTTGATCGGCCTTGAAGCGAATCGAAGTCAGGGCATGGAGTCCTCCCAACAGGGCACCCGCCAGCAGTCCGGCGATCACGCCTAAGCCCAAACTTAGCCAGGTCGCGGTGGGCGAGACTCCAACCAGGGCTTGCAGCGGAGCATAGGTGTACATGGCGACGAATTGCGCCACCAAAGCGGCCGTCAGCATCATGCCTTCGATCGCAATGTTGACCACGCCCGCCCGCTCCGAAAGGATGCCCGCATAGGCTCCTAATGCGATCGGGGTGGCTGTAATTAACGCTAATTTCAAAAAGCCAGTGAGTTCTTCCATATCAACCCCATCCTCGCGTTAGTGGCGTGGTTTCAAGCTGGCTCTGGGGTAGCTTCAATCGGTAAATCCAGCGGACGATCGCCGGAGCCGCGACGAACAGCAAAATCACAGCTTGGACAATAAAAATCACCTCTTTGGAAACCGCCCCCCCCGATCGCAGCTGCATCACATCGCTGCCGTTGCGCAACGCCCCAAACAAAAGGGCAGACAGCAGCACGCCTATGGGCTGATTTTGCCCCAGCAGCGCCACAGGAATGGCATCAAATCCGTAATCGCTGGAGTACAGCACTGGCATCGCATGATCGACCCCTAAAATTTGCACTGCGCCCCCCAGTCCAGCTAGTCCCCCCGAGAGAGCCATGCTCAACACTGTTAAAGCGCCAATCTTCATGCCGGCATAGCGGGCCGCTTCCGGGTTGCTGCCTACTGTGCGCAGCTCAAAGCCCAGCGTGGTTCTACCCAGCAGCCACCAGACAAAATAGGCGGCGATCAGGGCAACGATTAGTCCCACATGCAGGCGATCGTAGACTCTGGGCAAGATGGCCGTGTCAAAAATTTCGGGAGTGCGAACGGTGGAGGGAGACGGATCTTTCATGGGATTCTTCACCAGCCAGTCCTGCAGGAAGAAAGCCACGTAGTTCAGCATGATGGTGTTGATCACCTCGTGGGATCCAAAGCGGGCTTTGAGAAAACCAGGAATAGCTCCCCAAGCGGCTCCTCCCAGTGCGCCTGCCGTCAATGCCACCAGCGGATGAATCACCGGGGGTAGCGGCACAGCATAGCCGACCCATACGCCACAGGTTGCCCCGATCAAAAACTGTCCTGAGGCTCCAATGTTAAAAACCCCGGTGCGGAATCCTAAGGATAAGGCTAACCCGGTTAATATCAGCGGGATTGCCGCAACCAGCGTGTTGGCAAAGGCATACTGTTTGAACAAAGCACCGTCTAGCAACCCCCCATAGGTGGCTGCTATTTTGGCCCAATTCCAATTGAGCGTGATGCCGATGATGGGGATGGTGATCAGCATGGCTGTGGCGATCGCCAACACCGGGGTCATCAACTGTCGTCCAATCGCGATTAAAGGCTTGCGTTTTGCGTCCGCCATGCAGCTGTAAGGCTCCCTAATGTTGTATCCATCATGCCGTCATGCCCGCCATCCGTTTGCCGAGCCGCTCTCGAGTGGCTTCAGCGATCGGCAGCGATTCTAAAATTTTCCCCTGATACATCACCGCCACCCGATCGGACAGGGCGAGAATCTCATCCAGTTCGGATGAAATCAGCAGGACAGCCATGCCCTGACTGCGAGCCTCCACAATCCGCCGATGAATCAGCTCGATCGCCCCAATATCCACGCCTCTCGTGGGCTGGCTGGCAATCAGCAGCTGCGCCCCCCGAGACAGCTCCCGCGCCACAATCAGCTTCTGTTGGTTGCCCCCCGACAGAGAGCCGACTGCATAGCGCGGATCGGCCGGGCGGATGTCAAAGTCTTGAATCAGCTGGGTGGCATACCGGGCGATCGCCCCTTCCCGAATCAGCCCCCGCTTAGCAAAGGGTGGCTTGTAATAGGTACAGAGGACGGCATTATCTGCCAGCGAGTAGGTTTTGACGATGCCATTTTTGCCCCGGTCTTCCGGCACATGCGCCAATCCCCGTTCCATCAACTGGCGAGGCGTTGCGCCTGTTTGCTCCTGCCCCAAAATTTCGACGTGGCCCTGAGCGATGGGTCGCAATCCCGTCAGGGACTCTACGAGTTCAGTTTGTCCGTTGCCCTGGACACCCGCAATGCCCAAGATTTCACCGGCACAAACGGTCAAATCTGCGCCATTCACTGCTGCTTGGTGCCGGTCATCTAGCACTTGCAGCTGCCGCACTTGCAGCACCGGTTCCCCTGCTTCTAAGGGGGGCTTCTCAACCTGCAAAATTACCTGCCGCCCCACCATCATTTCTGCTAGCAAAGATTCGCTGGCGGTTTGGGGGTTGACGGTGCCCACCATTTTGCCCTGCCGCATCACCGAGATTTGATCGGCGATCGCCAAACACTCTTTCAGCTTATGGGTGATCAGGACGATCGCCAGCCCCTGTTGCGCCAGCGATCGCAGCAGCTGAAATAGCTCTGCCGCCTCGCTGGGAGTCAGTACGGCCGTCGGTTCGTCCAAAATCAAGATTTTGGCTCCCCGATACAGTGCCTTGATGATTTCCACCTTTTGCTGCACCCCGACCGGCAGTTCTCTAACCAGGGCATTCAAGTTCACCCGTAGGCTGAGCTGATCGGCTAAGGCTTGAATTTGCTGGGCAGGCTTGGCTTTTTCTAAAACGCCAAATTGGCCTAGCCTGCGAAACCGCTTCTGAGTTTGCTCAACGCCCAGCACAATATTTTCGAGCACCGTGAATACCGGCACCAGCATGAAGTGCTGATGCACCATGACAATTCCTTGTTGAATGGCATCTTTAGGAGTTTCCAGGCGCACAGGCTTGCCCGCTACCCAGATTTCGCCTGTATCTGGCTGGATGAGCCCATAGAGGATGTTCATCAAGGTGGTTTTACCCGCCCCGTTCTCACCGAGCAGCACATGAATTTCGCCCGATGCAATTGTGAAACTAACGCTGTCGTTGGCTACAACGCCAGCAAAACGTTTGGTAATCCCGTAGGCTTCTAGAGCAGGCACGCTTACTTGGCTCCCGTGATTTTCGGGTCTTGCTTAATGGCTGCCTCTGCCGCAGTGACTTTAGCTTTGCAGTCTTGCGGCACCTTGCTGTCTGCATCGTGGTAAGGTGCCAGCCCCACGCCGCCCGTGGAGATCGTGGCTAACTCAATGCCGGGCTTCAATTGACCGGCCGCAAATTCTTGAATAGACTTGGCGGTGGCTACGTCCATTTTTTTAGTAGCACTGGTCAGCAGGGCGTCTTTGACTTCCGGGTAGGTGAAGTACTGATCTACATCTACGCCGATCGCCTGGCGATTTGCTTCTTTGGCTGCCAGCAAGCCGCCGTTGCCTGTGTTGCCGCCCACCGCAAAAATCACATCTGCCCCCTGGCTAATGAAGCTTTGACCAACCGATTTACCCGTAGCGGGGTCGTTGAAGTCGGGAATATATTGGTTGAGCGTCACAATGCTGGGATTAACGGACTTTGCCCCCGTCTGGAAGCCTTGCACATAGCGCTGCACCGGCGGAATTTCCATCCCCGAAACTGTGGCAACTTTACCGGCTTTGCTGACACAAGCCGCCAGCACTCCGGCCAGGTAGCCAGCCTGATCTTCGGCAAACATGAGGCTGGTAACGTTTTTCAGGTCGGTGGTGTAGGGGTCAACGCCATCTTTGCCGGGGGCATAGGCGTAGTCAATAATCACAAACTTGATGTTGGGATATTTCTTGGCCATGGCGGCCGTTGCATCTCCCATCAAAAAGCCGACCGTGACGATCAGATCGGCTCCTTCCGAAATTTGCGTTTCAATATTTTTTTCGTAGTCGCTGCTACCCGCCGAGGTGACGTAGGAGAATTCTAGCCCAGAACCTTGAGCGCCTTCCCTAGCGCCTTTCAACGTGTACTCATTAAACGACTTGTCGTTTTCTCCTCCCGTATCTAGAACGACGCCAACGGTTTGTTTTTCGGCGGCGCTAGGGCTGGTAGAAGCAGCGCTATCGTTCGGTGCAGAGGGCGTACAGGCAGTGATGGCTAAGAGCGGCAGGCTGAGAAGGGTAGATATCAGGGCAATGTTTTTAATCATTTTCGCGATCTAGCGCCAAATGGAAATCAAGTTAGGTGGCTGACTTTTACATTTATAAACCATGACCCTGGGGCGAAAACTGTTCATAGGGACGATAAACGGGGTACAGCCTCCTTAAATTCAGGCTCAATCTCAAGTCAGGCTCAATCTCAAGTCAGGCTCAGCCGATCGCCAAGCTTGTTGCAAAATGTAAAGGAAGGTATCTAGCGTGCGATCGCCCTGTGAGCTACTCCAAAGCAGATTTAGAGACAGATGTAGTCGTGATTGGCAGTGGGATCGGTGGCTTGAGCTGTGCCGCCTTACTGGCAAGATATGGATTTAGGGTCGTGGTTTGTGAAAGTCATACCCTGGCAGGTGGGGCGGCTCATGGGTTTGAGCGGAATGGCTTTACGTTTGACTCAGGGCCGTCGCTTTACTCAGGGTTGTCCTATAGTCCTTCGCCCAATCCTCTGCGGCAGGTGCTGGATGCGATCGGGGAAGATCTGCCCTGCAAAACCTACGATACTTGGGGCTGTTGTTTGCCAGAAGGCACCTTTGATACTTCAGTGGGCGCTGAACAGTTTATTGAGGTGCTGCAGCGGTTGCGAGGTGACAGGGCCGTTGCTGAATGGCGAAATTTGCAGCGCGTTATGGCCCCTTATGCTCAGGCAGCGATCGCCTTGCCCTCAGCAGCGTTGCGCTATGACTGGGGTGCAGCAATCACGCTGGGGCGGTTTGCCCCATCGCTGATGTCTCATATGGGCAGTGTGGTGAAGCTGGCAGGGTCATTTAGCCAGATCATGGATGGGGTAGTCACAGATCCCTTTATTCGTAATTGGCTCAATCTGCTATGCTTTCTGCTGTCTGGACTGCCTGCCGAGGGCACTAGCGCTGCAGAAGTGTCCTTCATGTTTGCCGACTGGTATCGACCGGGCGTGGTGTTAGATTATCCGGTGGGTGGCAGTGGGGCGCTGGTGGCGGCACTGGTGCGCGGGCTGCAGAAATTTGGCGGTCAGCTGTTGCTGGGGGCGCATGTAGAGCAAATCATTGTCCAACAGGGGCGGGCGATCGGCGTGCAGCTGCGAGGAGGGCGATCGATTCGGGCTAAACGGGCGATCGTCTCTAATGCGTCGGTTTGGGATACGTTGAAGCTGTTGCCTGAGGATGCCGTGCCTCAGCGGTTTCGGGTAAACCGGCAAGCCAC
>DATNOY010000630.1:0-4850 GCA_036703495.1 Coleofasciculaceae cyanobacterium | reverse complement strand
ACAACAATAATTCGCTGTTTGCCGTAGCTAGCTACAATGCCGGCCCGGGTAGTGTGGCAGACTGGATCAGCAAATATGGCTTCAGCGATCCCGATACTTTCATCGAGCAAATTCCGTTTCCGGAAACCAAAGGCTATGTAGAATCGGTGTTTGGTAATTACTGGAACTATTTGCGACTCTATAATCCAGACATCTCTCGTAAGCTGGTTCAGTATTCGTCGGGACATTCGGCAGTGGTAGGGCTGTTGAAGTAGGCGATCGCTTTTAAGGAACGTGAATTTAATCAAACTCAAAACTTAATTTTTGAAAGTATGACATTGCCGCGCTTTCAAAAATTAAAAGTTTGGGTTTGATTAATTCGTGATCCGAAGGTCATTTGAGCGTAGGTTTGGGCGATCGCTGAATTTTTCCTTCACCATACCCTAAGTCATACAGGCTGGCTTCTTGGGGATCATGCTCTGGCGCGTGCTTGGGTCGCCCTAGCCAGGCATCTTCTTTACCTCGACTAAACCAATCTTCTTGAGTCATCGATTCGCAGTCTGGCATCGTTTTTATCCTTCCCAGTGCAATGGGCACATTGGTTTAAGACCAATACTTGTAAACAGCCTTGGGGGGTTCCCCCAAACCCCCAGCAGGGGACGGGCGCGTCCCCCACACCCCCTCCGCAAGGGATGGTGGGTCAGCCTTGAGGTCGCTTCGCATCAGTGGGTGGCAGGTTTTCTTTGGCCCTGTTTTTGGTACTGTCCTGAGGTTAGTCCTATGGTTGGGGGAATGACTTGTGCGCATAGGGTAGCTAAAACAAGGGGGAACCGAACCTTCAAAAATCTCTTTTAACAAGGAGAATTGAGAGGGATCGCAGCTAATCTGAGAAGTGTTAGGTTAGACAGCAAATAACCTGAATATACCTTGGTTCTAACGCAAATTTTTTAATTTATACACAGCGTTTAATCTGCCTTTTTAATAACATTTGTACCGAATTCTAGCAGAGGTTCCGTGATATTAAACTGGAGCCTACAATAGTAGATAAGCATCAGTAAATCAGCATCTGCATCCATCGTTGGCGATAGTTGCAGATAAGATCGCGCTTCAGCTGATCTGTAGAAATTGATCTGTAGAAATAATGTCTGTAAAAATTTAACTCGATACCCGATGAGGCAACCCTAAAGACCTCTGTTCGAGACTAGGAGTAAGCATGATGGAAACACAAGATTTAACCAAACTTGAAGCTCGGATTAAAGAACTCAGCCACGGGCTGCAGCAGCTATCTAATGATGATGACCTTGCTGAACTGATTAGGATCATTCATCACCCCGGTTGGACGACACCTGCAGAATATTTGTTTGTTTCGGGCTTGGTGGATGCCCTGATCATTAAAACAAAAACGTTGGGGAATCTCAAGCACACGCTAATCGCTGGCAGTCGTTTGGTTGGGAAGCAAGCTGTGGGAAAGCCGAGATAAAGTCTTCACTGCTGACACAAAGCTGGCAATTGGATCAATAGTCGAAGCAAAGTCGAAGCAATGACGCGCTTGTAAACCGGGATGACATCTGGCTGATTTGAACTGAGTTCAGTCAGATAGTCATCCCCCTCAGAAATTGACAGATTTCTTTTTTTCACAGCAAATAATTTTGCTGCTGGAAGTTCCCGATTTGGTCGGCTTTTACGTTAGGACATCCAAACTTTAGCGCATCCATTCTAGGAGGATCGATCGTATGAAACCGATGATTTGGCATCCAGAGAATAAGGACGAAAAAGTTAATCAGTATTTAGAGCGAATGAATCATGCACCTTACAGCGTAGTTGGACTACTGCTATTAGGCGCATTTGTTCTATTTACGTTCGTTTTCTTGTTGGGAATGTTTTAAATAATCTTTATCATCGAGGAAATGCCCATGTCCGCCCCACCTATTTTCAAGATTTTGGTTCATAAATTCCAAGAGAATTCTTCAAGCTGGGGTTCGCTTTTCCTGTGGTTTTGCGGGATGGCTATTCTGTTGATAATGATGATGTTTTTTTCCCATACAGATTTTCAATTTGCTAAGTAATGTGCTGCCAAGTTCCGCTAAGGATCATGAAGTAATTAAAATCAAACTTTCAACAATTAATTTTTGGGTTTTGATTAATTCATGTTCCTAAAAATAGTCGCGTATCCCGGAATTGTGTTTGGCAGGAATTGAGACCCCTCTAGACGCTACAGCTTTTCAAGGCGCTATTGAAACTGTTGAGCGTAAAATTTGGCATAGCGATCGCCTTTTGCCAGCAGTTGTTCATGGGTTCCCGACTCTACGATCTGCCCCTGTTCTACTACTAGAATGCGATCGGCTCGTCTCACCGTTGTTAAGCGATGGGCGATGATAAACACGGTGCGGTTCTGCATCAGTCGTTCTAGGGCCTCTTGCACTAACGCTTCCGATTCAGAATCCAGGGCTGACGTAGCTTCATCCAGAATCAGAATTCGGGGGTTTAGCAAAACGGCCCGAGCGATCGCGATCCGCTGCTTTTGCCCACCCGATAAATTCACCCCTCGTTCTCCAACCCAGGAATAGTAGCCATTGGCAAACTGACTGATGAACTGGTGAGCATTAGCCACCTTAGCCGCCTGTTCGACCGCCGTGAGATCAAAGTTTTTTTGTCCAAAGGCAATATTTTGAGCGATCGTTCCTGAAAACAACGTGGTTTCTTGAGGCACAATCCCAATCTGGCGGCGCAGGCTGCGTAGCGTTACATCGCGGATATCGATACCGTCGATTAGAATCTGCCCGGTTTGCGGATCATAAAAGCGAGGCAGTAGATTAACCAGCGTAGTTTTGCCTGCACCCGATGGGCCAACCAGGGCGATCGCTTCTCCCGGATACGCCATTAAACTTAGATCCCGCAGCACTGGCTGATCGGCATTATAGGCAAAGCTCACAGTGCGGTATTCCACCTTGCCCGTCACGGCAGGCAGCTCAATGGCCTGCAATTTTTCGACTACGGCAGGCTCAATGTCCAGCAATTCAAATATTCGATCGACTGAAGCCTGTCCTTGCTTGAAGGCGTTGTAATTTTCGGTGAGATGGGCGATCGGATCTACCAGCATGGCCACCGCTACCACGTAGCTGCCAAATTGCTCTCCTGTCAAATTCGCTGTCGAAATTTGCCAGCCGCCCAGCAGCAGCAGCAGCAGCACACTCAGCGCATACAAAAAGCCAACGACCGGAAATTGCACTGCCTGGAGCCAAGCTGCCGCATATTTGGCTTGCCGGTTGCGTTCGGCTTCCTGACTAAAGCGCTCGATTTCATAATCCTCAGCCGCAAAGGCCCGAACGAGTCGAATTCCGCTGAATCCCTCCGTTAGTAAAGAAGACAGATCAGAAACCAGGTTTTGACTACGGCGAGAAACCACTAGCATCCGTTCGCCAAACCAGCTAATCAGCAACCCCATTAAAGGCACAATGACCAAGCTAGCTAAGGTCAACTGCCAGTTGAGGTAAATCATATAGCCGAACACCGCCACAAGCTGCAACAGGCAAGGGGTAGCATCGTGAAAAATTTTATTGATCACTTCCCCGATCCGATCGATATCTTCCGTGAGTCGATAGGATAAATCTCCGGTCTGCGATCTTTCAAAATAGCTAAGGCTCAGGGATTGCAGATGAACATAAACCTTTTTACGCAGATCCAGGGCGATCGCTAAGGCAGCCTGTGCCATCCAGGAATCTTGCCCATATTGAGCAATTTTTTGCACAAAGAATACGCCTGCTACCATCCCCGTCCACCGCAGCAGCAATGCCACATCTCCTTTGACCAGAAAGCTCAGCAATCGACCTGCCAATGCCGCCAGAATAGGCCAGCACAGGGTAAAGATCACCGTACAGACAAGGGCTTGAGCGATCAGCCGCCAATGTGGACGGAGGTAGGGCAGCAGTTGCAGGTAACTAGAGCGTGATTTCATCCGGTCTTACAGGTTCAGCGTTAAGTAAATTTAGCGTACAGGAGAACGGCGCAAGATATTGTCGTTCTCAAACCCAGGTGATCCCGATTCTTTTGGATAGCTGTAGTCTCACTCAGTTGAACATCGCGATCAAGGCGTCAAGTGCCGTGAAGTACAAGAGGTCAATCCCGCTTTCCAGGTTCCCCATCTGCTTCAACAACAAAAAACTGAGCTGAAATCGCACGATTTCAGCTCAGCTAATAGTTAGATGATGCTCAGTGCCGACTACACTTCGGCCGCCACTTTATCGGTTGAGCCGTCGTGATTGGCAACATGCACCTGATTGAGCATTTTGCGCAGTTCGTCCCCTTCAATCACTTCCGTTTCCAGCAGCTTATTGGAAATCGTTTCCAGCAGCTCGCGGTTGCGGTTGAGGATATCCAATGCCTGTTGATGGGCCGTTTCCACGATCGTTTTCACTTCTTGATCGATCGCTTCTGCCGTTTGCGGACTAACTAACCGGCGAGGGTTCATTGTTTCGCCCAAGAACTGGTTTTGCTGTCCCTGCTGATAAGCCAAAGGACCCAACACCTTACTCATGCCATAGGTCGTCACCATGCGTTCTGCCAGATCGGTTGCCCGTTGCAGATCATTGGATGCGCCTGTGGTGATGCTATTGAAGACAATTTCCTCAGCCGATCGCCCGCCCAACAAGGTAGCAATTTGCCCCTGTAGCTCTTCCTGACTCATCAAGAAGCGATCTTCCGTAGGTAGCTGTAGGGTATAACCTAAAGCAGCCATGCCTCGAGGCACAATTGAAATTTTTTCTAGCTGACTCGTGCCCGAGACAAAGGCTCCCACCATGGCATGTCCCACCTCGTGGTAAGCCACAATCTTTTTCTCTTTGTCGTTGAGGACGCGGCTCTTTTTCTCCAAG
>DATNOY010000629.1:0-3800 GCA_036703495.1 Coleofasciculaceae cyanobacterium | reverse complement strand
ATTTTTACCCGGATTGAGTCAGGCAATCGCCTCATCGTTCAAATTCAAGATAATGCGAGCGGCATGTCACCCGAAGTTTTAAGCAAGATCTTTGATCCGTTCTTCACGACTAAACCTGTCGGCAAAGGAACGGGTTTAGGGCTATCGATTAGCTACCAAATTGTGACACAGCAACATGGCGGTAAACTATATTGCACCTCAGCACCCGGAACAGGGACAGAGTTTGTGATTGAAATCCCATTTAAGCCTGCATAAATCCAACGGAGTCAATGCAGTTGATGATGCCAGCAGTCATGCCGAACTCTCCCCTTAGATAATTTAGGGTACATTTAAGGGCTAAATTGATTGAAGGAAGTGCTTTTAAATGCACCCTAATAAAGTTAAGCCTTTCAAATTAAGCCTGTTAAAATCAAATCCTAGCCCTATTGGCCCTGTATCTTTAGAGAACAGCAATAGCAAAAACCTCTGCTATTGCAGAGGTTGAGTCACCACGATTCATTGAACGATCAATCCGCTTATCAATGTACCTAGATGGCACTACGGCGACCAATTGCATAGTAGATCCACAAAGCAATGATGGCACCAATAACTGCGATAAAAATTCCACCAATGCTTAATCCTGTTGCAGTCAAAGCTAGTGTTCCTGTGGTTAGCAGCGTATAAAGACTACCGCCTACGAAAGCCCCAATAATTCCTAGAATCATCGTTCCAAGAATGCCACCGCTTTGGTACCCTGGATAAACCGCCTTGGCGATCGCTCCAGCAATCAAACCTAGTACAATCCAAGCCAAAATATTCATTGCAGATTCTCCGTCAAAAACGATTGTTTGCTAACAGTCTTCTAAGGGAACTTATCCTCTACGTTTCTAAAGATACCAACCGCTCCCCGTTGAATGGACTATCTGAAGAGAGAGGTCGCGTCTAACTTCAGCAAGACTTTCAGCTCAGTGATTTCTTTTCGTTTAACTCAGTTCCCACTTGACCTATTTGATGATCTAGCACCTGCTAAAAAACAAGGTCCATCAAAAAATGGGGGCGATCAGATTCGCCCCCACATACTGCAATTTTTCAATTCCCTTCTAGCGCATCAATACAGCTTTCCTAGAAACCAGGTTTCTTGTCCTCGCAGTCAACGAACTTTGATTGAAGTAGCCCAGTTTTTGTATCGGCGTTTTAGGGGTTAACTAATATAGTCATATTGCCATCTGCATCTTCATGGGCAACATTTCCTTCGTTGTCCACTACCGTTGTGTTGCCGTCCATATCTTCATGGGCAACGTTCCCTTCGCTGTCCACCACCGTTGTGTTGCCATCAGCATCCACATGAGCTGCATTGCCATCACCGTCTACTGCAGTGACACTACCATCATCATGTTCATAAACATCTACATCTTGAGCCAACACAGGCAAGCTCAGTCCCACACTGTATAAAATAATACCGAAAAGAACCACTAGCTTTTTCACTGAATACCTCAAATTGTTTCTGGCAAAGAACCTCTTGTTGTTTCAGTTTTAGCTAATCCCGTCCTGATGTGAGATGTGGGGAACCATTGAAAGAAACCCTCTCACCCAAGGGCGATTGAGGAAACTCAATGAAATTTACGGATTGACATTCTTCAAAAAGCTCGGACTTTAGTTGGAGATGCCTTTGTCTAAAATTTTACCGGCTGTCTTTTGCAGCACGGCGCGATCGCGCTGGTGATACTTGCCGCGAGGTGTCACAACCCAGTCATTGTTGCCCCGCAAAAGATCGTATACCGCAACGATGGCAATCACGTTTTTTAGCGTGATGTACGGGATGAGTAGCAGGACATGCTTGAGGTAATGGGCGATCGGATAACGAGTTGAGGCAATTTTTGCAGTAATGCACGTTTGATAAATGGCGCTGAAGCCTGAAACCAGCGTACTAAACCAAAGATAGTCCCGAACAGCCAGCGGAATGGAACTGTGATGCAGCGACAGGCTCAACGCTAGAGACACAATTTGGATAGCTACAAGGGGGTAGAAAGCGCAATAGTATAGCAGATAGGTCCAAAATACCTTTTGCCAAAGCGTGAGTTTATTGGACTTCCAGAGCTGTTGTTGATACTTCAAGCCGACTTCCAGCCATCCTTGTGCCCAGCGCTTACGCTGAAACCAAAACGAGCCAAGATTAGTAGGTGCAAGTTCGGTACTGATGATGCTGCGATCGTGAAGAATGCGATATCCCTTCAGCAAGGTTCGCATTGAAGCATCAATGTCTTCAGTGAGCATCAGCGGATTAAATCGAATCTGCTGAAGCACCGAAGTCCGCCAGTAGCCATTGGAGCCTCCAAAAATACTAGAGTCTGTTAGAAAAGATTTTGCGGCATGGACAATGCCATAAATCATCTCAAACTCAATGGCAATAATTTGGGTCAGGAAACTGCGGTTATGGTTGCGAATGACGCTACGGCCTTGTACCACGTCGTAGCCCTGGTCAATCCAGTGCCAGGCTCGGGTGAAGCAATCCGGTGCCGGATGATGATCGGCGTCCAGAATACAGGTAATTTCGCCTGTGACAATCTCAAAACCAGCATTCAGGTTCTCTGCCTTGGAGCGACTGCCCTCAACTCGTAAAAGCCGCAGCTCAGGATAGAGCCGAGCCAAATTGCGCAGATCCTCTTCAACGGGCAGGTCTACCGGCGTATTGTACGTTAAGATGACCTCCAAACCCGCTGGAGGGCGGGGAATATTGAGAAGAATATGTTCAATGGTTTCGATGATGATTTGCTGTTCATTCGGTAAGTAGGCAGCAATCAGAAACGAACATCGAGGTGGGGGAAGCTGAGGGGCAGGGTGCCTGGAACCTGCAACCCCTAAACCTGACTTAAGCGAATCATGCAGTTGGCTCAATTTTCCAGCCGCTGGCCGGTTTTTGTCTGGCTTAGTCGCATAGCGTCTAAACATAGCGGTGGAAGTCTCTAGCAAGAGCATAAAAGCGCTAAAGATGTAGAAGAAAGCGATCGCAAGGTGTAGATTGGTCAGTTGCCATTCAGTTAAACGGAGACAGTAAATTAGAATTGTTGGGAGTCCAATCAGTAGCAGATGGGCAAAAACTGCTTTATTGAGTTCTATTGCCCCGTTCTTCGTCTTCGCCTTCACCTTCTTGAATTCAGCTGACCACTTCCTCACATTACCCTCCGATTTGAAAACGATTTGATCGCTAAACTGCCCTTGGCGAGTTTCGCATTATTGTAGGACTGATTCCGTATTAATCCTGATCTTTTAGAAATCCTACAAGCTACTGTAGATAGGTATTGCCTGACTATTTGTTATGAATTGCGAGTTTCATAATAATCTAAGCAGGGGAACTTAGCATTGAGAGTAGGACAGAGCATGGGGATGGTCTATCTAAAAACCGGATTTCTCGTCCTTTCATGCCAAAATTGCGGGCTTCTGTCCCAAGAGTCCGAGTTTGCGGATCAGCATTCTGGAGCAGCACTTGATTGGGTCGGGATTATCCTTCCAGAGGCTGCGCGGAGCAAGCCTTCTGGAAGATAACTATGGCTGACGCCATTGGAAATTGCTGTCAGTGGCGGAGTCAGGCGCATTGAAACTCTGGCTCAGAACTGTATAAGCTCTATACCTATAAGTGCGATGCTTGATAAGTGCGATGCTTGAAATCAGCGTTTGCGAAGGGTCGCAATGCTTGATAATCCGGAGGGTAAGCCCCGCCCACGCCCTTCAGTACCCTTTTTCTAGAGTCACAATCGCATTCATTCTCGCCCTATTGCCTAGGAGCTTACTTTTAAAGCTTTGTCAACCCCAATTAGCAATTC
>DATNOY010000628.1:0-9856 GCA_036703495.1 Coleofasciculaceae cyanobacterium | reverse complement strand
CCGGTAGATGATCTCGCTGCCCGACTACAACAGATGCAAAGTCAGCAAGGAATTTACGCGGTCTTGGGCAACCACGATATTTATCCTAGTGGTTCCAGAGAAAAAGTGACTGCGGCATTCACCCAGGCCGGCATTCATGTGCTGTGGAATCAAATCGCCTACCCCTTTGGATCAGCACTGCCGATTGTCGGCCTAGCTGATTTCTGGTCAAAAGATTTTGATCCCTTTAAAGTCATGGATCAAATTGACGCATCCCTACCCCGGATTGTTTTGTCTCATAATCCAGACAGTGCAGCTAAGCTGCAATCATGGCGAGTGGATTTGCAGCTATCGGGTCATACGCACGGGGGACAGGTGGTAATTCCAGGGCTAGGACCCATCCCGACCTGGTATCAAACTATTCGCCACCGCACCCCCAAGCGGATGCGCCGCTGGTTCCCTTACATGAGTGAAGATTGCTATAAAGTGGTGCGCCATTGGGAATGGGCACAGGGGTTTCATCAAGTTGGCTCAAATGCTCTGTATGTTAATCGAGGCTTAGGCACCTATCTTCCAGGAAGATTATTTTGCCCACCCGAAGTCACGGTTCTAACGCTCGCTTCTCGTTCAAACCATCCTTCCACTCAAATTCAAGCTCAAGCAAAAGCAGCAAATCAGGTCATTGCGTCGTAGCTCACTCATCTACCTGGGTACTATGCAAGCAGTAAGCCACCGAACGCTTTTTCAACCCTTCTCAAAACAAGCTGTAGGCTAGAACAACCCACAGCTTGGACGCGTTGAGTCTGGACAATCTAACCCTCTCTGCGGTTTTGGAGATTCGGGTTATAGCGACTGTACAGGTTGTTGGGGCTGTTATGCTCCCGCAAGTAGTTCGTGACGATATTCACTTCAGGAGCTCGCAGGGCAACCAGCTTGTTCAACACTCGTTCAACGGCAGTTCGGTTAGTTTTGCCCGCTGCGATCACCATTAGGATCTCATCGACATGGGTAATCAAAAAGCTAGCGTCCGTCAACCCAAATAAGTGCGGCGTGTCATAGACAACCAAATCATACTTGGATTGAAACTTCTCCATTAAGAAAGTCATGCGATCGCTGCCTAGCAACCGGGCTGCCCCAGAGATAGAAGGTCCAGCCGGCAGTACAGAGAGATTTTCTGAGAGCATCACTAGCTTTAGATCATCTGGATCGCGATTGCTAGTCAACAAATCGCTCAATCCCTCTTTATTTTGCAAATTCAACCGAGTATGCACTTGTGGCGATCGCATGTTGGTATCAACTAGCAGCACTCGCTGATTAGCACCTGCCGCAGTTTGTGCCAGATAGAGGGCGATCGTAGTTTTGCCATCCCCTGGTTCTGCGGAACACACCATGAGCGAACGAACAGGAGGTTCGGCCAGGCGAATATTGGAATACAGATCGCTAAAGGCTTCTCTAAAGGACGCCGTCTCCAACCGACTCTCTTCTTCTCTAACCGTATCAAAACCAACTGGAAAATCTAGAGACTGCTTTGCACCTCTAGAGAAGGGAATTAAGCCAATCAGCGGCATTGGCACCGCTTCTTGGATATCTTCCACTGTATAGAAGACATTGCGCGATTTTTCTCTCAAAAGCGCTAAAAGCGTGCCCAACACCAGCCCTAACCCCGCTCCAGCGATGATCAAATTAGAGGCCTTGTTGGGCACCGGCTGAGGATTACCATCGGCATTGCGAGGAATAGAAGGTTTGGAAATCACTTCCCAAGGCTTTTCAGTTTGAGCCGCTTCTACCCGTAACGATTCCCGCTGGGTTTGCAGTCGGTTTAACGTCTGGGTAGCAATTTCTAACTCACGAGTCAAATCGGCATATCGACGAGCCACGGCTGGGAATTGCTGGAGCTTGCGCTCAGCATCTCCCCTAGACCTAGCAATCTCCTGGTTACGGACTTCTAAAACCTGAATCTGATTAGCTGCTTCTACCAGCTGTTGAATCAAGCCTAAGCGAATCGCATTCTGGAAAGGCGTAACTTTATCTTCCGAGCCGCCAGGCAAGTTTTGCCTCAAGATGCCTTTGATCTGATTGTCTCGCAGCTCTTCTAGATTCTTTCTACGCTCCAGTAGCGATCGCACCACCGGACTGCTGTCACTAAAGCGGGCCCGCTCCACCGCCACTTGTCCATCCAGTTCTTGCAACGCCGCTATTGTGGATTGGTAGCTAGGATCTTGGCTGACCACAGAGGCCGCTAGCGCTTCTTGAGGAGATAACTGCAGCTGACGTCGCAGGCTCTCATAGAGTCTTTTTTGCTCTTGCAACTCTCGCTGGCTAGTTGACTGCTCTGTGGCAATATCATTAATTTGTCCAGAAAGCTGACCACCTTGCGCAGTTGGATCAATAATGTCGTACTGCTGTTGGAGCTGCTGAATTTCATCCTGAATCTTGCTGACTCGCTGCTGCACCTCAGGAAGCTGGTCATTAATAAACTTAATGCCTTGCCCGTAGCTGCTCTTTCGATTATCTAAACTGTATTGCAGAAACTGATCGGCTGTGACTTGCAACACTTTCTGAACAAGTCCCGGATCAGCTCCTTCATAGGTAACTTGAATAATTTTCGTGGGATCAGGTGCTCTCTGATCAACGAGGCGTTCAACCGTTAACCCGGCTCGCAGTTCAGCTGGAGAAAAGTTGGGGTATTGCTTCTGCACTTCTTGGGCAATAGCATCAATCCGCTCCGGACTTTGCAAGATTTGAAGTTGAGTCGGGTAATCGATCGTGAATGTATCGCGCGCTGGCACCCCCCCTTCTGTGCGAGTCACCGTTAGCGGATCAGAAATTCTGGCCTCATTAGTCACTGGCTCAACCAAAAGCTGGAAATCGCCTTTGTAAGCAGGTGGAATATTTAAGGCATGGAAGGCAGCTGCGCCTGCCACAACAGTCGCCACGCCAGCAATCAGTAAAGATTGGCGTTGAATGGTTCTGCCTAGCGATCGCAGATTTAGCCCCTTATTAGGTGGATTATCTAGATCATCCGCTTCAGCCTGTGGCAACTGAATTGGCAATCGACCCCGTTTGGGCAATAGGGCTTGAGATGTCTGTTCTGTCTCCATGTTGACCTCTGTGTCGCTTAAGTAACCCACCCCTAGAACATAGGAATTGCCGCAATACCGGGCTAAATATTAAGAAAACATTGTTAGAGCATTTTATTAAGATGCCATCTGCTGCCCCGAAGGAAGGATATTTCCAGAATGGGGACGCCTGGAAAACGCTTATTTCTCGACCCCTCAGCACCCATATTTGCTCCAGTATCCCTACAAATCAGCCTTGAGTTCAACCTAGTCAATCTAGTTAACAATGTCGTTGATCCGCTGAATCACACCATCAAAAGGTGCAAAGAAATCCTCGACAAAATCCAGGACATGAGTTATCCCAGAGCGCCCAACGACAATTGTGTCACCATCTCGTAAAGAAGGATTGGTTTCCTCATTAATTCCAGAAGCTAAATCTACTGGAACATTACGTTTGACAGCTGTGCCATCTGTATTGAGGCGAATCAAAGCAACGCGACTAGTTCTAGCCCTACGCTGATCAAATCCTCCAGCAGACAGCAGCGCCTGATTCAGAGAGGTATTTGGCGGTACCTCAACAGTCCCAGGAGCTCTAACTTCTCCAACCACATTAACTCGAATGGTTGCAGGCGCAAAGCTGGCCGAACCTAGCAACGAGGCTTCATCCGGGCTAATTGTCTCAGCCTTAGGAATAATTAGCGTGTCTCTGTCTCGCAGGGTGATGTCCTGAGTGATTCGTCCTGTCCGGAGCAATTCCCAGAGGTTCAAGTCAACCAGTTGCTCAGAGCCATCTGGCAAGGGACGACGAATTTGCACCTGACGCAGATTCGCTAGCTGAGTAATCCCCCCAGCTGACTGAATTGCTTGAGTCACAGTGGGCCATTGAGTAGCTGCTCCACCGTTTGCCAGTCCTGCATCACCGACCAAGATTTGATTGGTTTGCCCTTGAGGACTAATGATGTATGACCCTGGACGCTTGACTTCCCCTACAACGCTAACGCGCAAGGTTCGAGCGCCCCGAAGATTGACAGTGATCAGGGGATCTCGAATGAAAGGCGCATACGCTCGGGTCAATACACTGGCAGCTTGTTCTAGGGTTAATCCCTGGACTAAGACTCTACCCACCCACGGCAGATTAATAGAA
Organism: Coleofasciculaceae cyanobacterium; assembly: GCA_036703495.1. Lineage (GTDB taxonomy): Bacteria > Cyanobacteriota > Cyanobacteriia > Elainellales > Elainellaceae > Drouetiella. The sequence continues at coordinate 5,674 of DATNOY010000628.1, read as the reverse complement.
CCATCCACCAAAACGACGTAATTGCCGTTTGCTCCACTCAACTCAGGCACATCAAAGATGTCAATGCTAATTTGATCACCCGATCCCAGAACATAGGTATCTTCGGCTGGAGTGGCAGAGGTAGGAGCAGGGATGATTGTGCGGCTGGGAGTTGAGCTTGGAGCCAACCCTGGCACCGGCACGGATCTATCAGGCGAGGCAGGAACCACATCTGGACTGGGAGCAACTCCACTAGATGGAGTGGCGGATGGAACGGCAACCGGAGTTTGAGTGGCACCCCGGGAAGAAGAGGGCTGAGCAGAGCATGGGGCTCCATAAACGGTTGCCAAGATGGCGATTGACAAACTTAGAGTAGATTTAACGGCTGTCCCCATCTGGATCATTGGAGCGGAATTACAAGAAATAAATTTCTGATGTTGATGAAGGCTAACACGAGGCTTACCCTGTGAAGTTGTTTGAACCCTGTTCACCGTAGCTCTCATAATGTTGCTGGAGATCCAAATGCGAAATTTTATTTTCATTGACTCTCTGAACATCTAGTCTCATTAAGCCAGTGATACAAATCTTATCGAGCCCTAATGGTTTCTTGTTCCTTACCCTGAATCAAAAAATCCGGAAACTTTTAGGAGGAACTTTTAAGAAGGAATATACTGAGACCGAGATTGCGAGAGTGTGATATGCAAATCATGCGTCTAAGCTATCACATGTTTTTGGCACAAACGTCAAAAATCCACCCCATTGCCTCAGGGTTTCATCAAGCCCAAACGATTTCTTTTCCAAATCTTCGCACTTCACCTGTTCCAACTCTTCTTTTTCAAATCTTTGTACAAGTCCTGGGTTGACTTGATCAAGCTTTTACACATTTCTCATAAGATTCTGACTAGTCTTATAAACAGTTGGGTAACCAGCTGCCAAAAACCTGCTCCAGCATCTGAACTGCCAGAGAGAATTTATGTCTGATTTGACTCAGCAAGAACCTTCGTCCCGCCTTGGGGTTGTTGTCCTCAATTACCGCACCCCCGAATTAACAATCGACTGCCTACATTCCTTAGTCGAAGAAGTACAGAGTTTAGCAGGAACTCATGTCACGGTTGTAGATAATGCCTCTGATGATGGATCTGCCGAAAAAATTGGGGCTGCGATCGCCACTGAAAACTGGGGCAATTGGGTAACGTTCATGCCGCTGAAGCAAAACGGCGGCTACGCCTCTGGCAACAATGCTGCTATTCGTCCAATTTTGGCATCCCCGAACTCGCCACCTTACATCCTATTACTAAATCCTGACACGATCGTGCGCCCTGGCGCATTAAAAGCTTTAGTGGATTTTATGGATGCCAATCCTAAGGTTGGAATTGCTGGGAGCCGCTTAGAGGATTTGGACGGCACCCCGCAACGATCGGCGTTTCGTTTTCCGTCTATTTTTAGCGAACTGAATGAGGGCTTACGGTTGGGGTTTGTCACCCGTCTGCTGTCTCGTTGGGTGATTGCGCCGCCTGTATCAGATGTGAACTGTCCAACAGACTGGGTAGCCGGAGCCAGTATGATTGTCCGGCGCGAGGTTTTTGAGTCTGTGGGTTTAATGGACGAAAAATATTTTCTTTACTTTGAGGAAGTAGATTTTTGTCTGGCGGCACATCGGGCGGGCTGGCCATGCTGGTATGTTCCGGCAAGCCAAGTTGTGCATTTTGTCGGACAAAGTTCGGGCGTAACGGATACTAAGCGGGCACCCAAGCGCCGACCCACTTACTGGTTTGACTCAAGGCGACGGTTTTTCGTCAAAAATTATGGCTGGGCCTATGCCATCTTGACGGAAGTTTCTTGGGCATCCAGCTTTGCCATTTGGCGACTGAGACGGGCAATTCAGCGCAAGCCGGACACCGATCCACCCCAACTCCTCAGCGACTTTTTGCTTAATAGCGTACTTTTGAAGGGGGCAGAAATTTGAGCGTTTTAAAGACCTTGTCCTCTGAACAGCCACCGCTTCCAGACACTACCGGCGACTCAGTCGGAAAAGATGGCTTAACGCTTTGGCAGCAAATTAAAGAAGATTGGCAAGCCCATGGCTGTGACTGGAGTAAGCCTGGGTTTCGAGCGATCGCCGTGTATCGGTTTGGGGTCTGGCGGATGCAGGTAGAACCCAAAATCATGCGAGCCCCTTTAAGCCTTTTGTATCGATCGCTCTATCGTAAAATTCGCAATGGTTATGGCATCGATCTGCCTTACACCGTCAAGCTGGGTCGCCGAGTGGTGATTGAGCATCAGAACGGCATCATTATCCACGGCTACAGTGAGATTGGCGATGACAGCATCATCCGGCAGGGCGTCACCTTAGGCAACCGCTACCTCGATCGCCCCTTCGATGCCCCTAAGTTAGGAGCCAGAGTTAATGTTGGGGCAGGAGCTAAAATTCTGGGAGGCGTAACCTTGGGAGATGGAGCCAGCGTGGGCGCGAATGCAGTCGTTTTAAGCGACATCCCAGCTGGACAAACGGCGGTTGGCATTCCCGCCAAAATTATTAAACCTAAAATTACAGAGAACGAATCCTGCTCAGATTAGGAACGTGAATTTAATAAACCCCAAAACTTAATTTTTGAAAGCGCGGCAGTGCCATGCTTTCAAAAATTAAAAGTTCAGTTTTAATTAATTCGTGATCCTTAGGATTGCCTATAGCGGTTCGCACTCGGCTAAAACCAGATCATTTTTTGAAAGTCCTTCTCTGCAAGATTTTCAAAAAGTAATCTGTACTTCACTTCAATTTCTCAGGGCAGGATGAAGGGCGTCGGTTCAGGATAGGACAAATTCTGAGATTGCGGCTCGGGCGCTTCCTGAACATATTGGAGCTGTTCTTGCAACATTTGAACAGTGTCCTGATCTCCCGCTTGTTTGTAGAGTTCAATCGCCTTTTGGTAGTCGGCAACGAGTGCTTTCACGTTGCCCTGTGCGTAGTAAACATCCCCCCGATCGAGATAGGCGATCGGTTGATTGGGGTCAAGCCGAATCACTTCACTGTAGGCAGCGGTTGCCTCCTGGAGTTTTCCTTGCATATACAGATCTACCGCATGGGCATAGGCTTGCTCATAGGCAGTTGCGGGTTTCACGGTAACGGTGAAGTTACCTCCTTCTCCGGAGAGGGAACGGGCCAAAACTTTGTACAGTCCATCGCCAGGCAGAGCGATGACGATTGTGGAGTTGAGCGTACGGGCATAGTCATCGTTGGTGGCAATTTCTTTGCCTTGGGAGTCTAGCAATGACAGCACCGTATCAAAGTCATCGCTGACCATAGAAATAGTAACAGACTGTCCTTTTTTGCCAGCAAACCTATATTCCTGCTGCACAGGCTGTAATGTGCCGCGTTGCTCGAGCAGGGGCTGGTTTGGAGTCGGCGTTTGGGCAGCGGCAGTCGATGCAAAGAGGGACATTTCCCCCAGCATGGCGGACGCAATGACCAGTAAACCGATCTTCTGAGACAGCGTACCAGTTTTCATAATGAGTAACCTTTTAGATTTTCGGCTTTAGATTTTTTAGAGATATTGGCAATCCCAAAGAATCTATCAGGAGGGGTGGAGGGGCAATGCCCTCTCCTGGGGGACAAAGTCCCCCAACCCCTTGTGGGTTTTCTCAGGACTGATTTAGGACTGCTATATGACGAGGCTAAATAAGAGACTAATAATCAGAGTTTGATTTTTTGCACTGAGGTTCAAAAGGCGATCGCCTGCACAACACTGGATATTCGATCGCCTCTCAGCAATATTGACTCCAGTAATATTGACTCCAGTAATATTGACTTCAGCCATCGTGGCTGTGTTTCCTGAATATGCCCAGCTTTCAGGACTTATAGCAATTCTCAAAAAATAATCTGGCTTTAGCCGAATGCACGCCGCTCTATACGAGGGATAGGCAGATGAGAATCCCTACAATTGAGGGGTAGCATACGCAATTTCTATGCCCGAGCAGTCTCAGTGGCGGATTCAACCTGTTTATGAAGTACCCGAATGGTTTGTTGAGCAGGTGAGCCAGTTGGCAGGAGGATTGCCCGGACAGCATGCAGCCCAAATCTTGTGGCAGCGGGGCATTCGCGATCGCCAACAGCTGGCAGGCTTCCTCAATCCAGATTGCTACCAGCCCACCAGCCCCTTTGCATTTGGGCAAGAGATGCAGCAGGCAATCGATCGCATCTTGCAAGCTCACCAACAGGCAGAAAAAGTTGCTATTTGGGGAGATTTTGATGCCGATGGGATTACGGCAACAGCCGTTTTGTGGGAAGGGTTAGGGCAATTCTTGCCACCGCAACAGCTAACTTACTTCATTCCCAATCGATTAACTGAATCCCACGGACTCTCCACGACAGGCCTGGATGCTTTGGCTAGCTGGGGCTGTAGGCTGGTGATCACCTGTGATAACGGCAGCACCAATCTGCCGGAGATTCTCTATGCCAACCGCTTAGGTATGGATGTCATCATCACCGATCACCATACTTTGGCAAACGTGCGTCCACCCGTGACAGCTATTATCAACCCTCGTTCGCTACCTGCCGATCATCCGCTGGCGCAGCTATCCGGCGTGGCGGTGGCTTACAAGCTGATTGAAGCCCTCTATACAACCCTGCCTGAACTGCCGCAACAGCCTTTGGAAAACTTGCTGGATTTGGTGGCGATCGGGTTAATTGCCGATTTGGTCAACCTTACGGGCGACTGCCGCTACTTGGCACAGCGCGGCATTGCTCAGCTCCAGAAAAATCGAGGTGAGCAGCCCCCCCGTCCTGGCATTGCCAAATTGCTGGAACTCTGCCGCAAGAGCGGCGATCGCCCAACCGATGTTTCTTTTGGTTTGGGCCCACGCATTAATGCCATCAGCCGCATCCACGGAGATGCTCAGTTCTGTGTGGAGCTATTGACGAGTCAAGACCAAGACCGCTGCCACCAGCTCGCCAGCGAAACCGAACTAGCCAATACCCGCCGTAAAGTTTTGCAGCGCGATGTCGTGCGACAAGCCAAGGCGAAACTGTCCCAGCTCGATCTTTCTACCACCAGCGTCATAGTCTTGGCAGATGCGCAATGGTCGGTTGGAATTTTGGGATTAGTAGCGGGGCAGATCGCGCAAGAGCAGGGTCGCCCTACCCTACTCCTGAGCCTGGAAGCGGCAGAAAATCCTCTCATCCCTCATCCACTGGCTCGAGGTTCTGCCCGCTCGGTGAATCAGATTGATCTCTATCAGCTAGTCCAGGAACAAGCTCATCTGCTGCACCGCTTTGGCGGACATCCCTTTGCCGCTGGCTTAAGTTTGCCCGTGGAAAACATTCCATTATTCACCGAGGCGATTAATCGGCAGCTGCGGCAGCTGCAATTTGCAGGAGGAACGACAATCGGGGCAATCGCACAAGCCGATCTCATCGTTGAAGTCGCCAATCTCTGCCAACACGAAGGCAAAGCTTTATTCTCTGAATTGAGGCTTCTAGAGCCATGTGGCATGGGCAATCCTGTACCCAAGCTGCTGATTCAGAACTGTTGGTTTACGAAAACCTGGCATAAAAAAATTAAAGCAGCACAGGGCGATCAAGATGGGTTCATCAAAACCGAATTTGAGCTGTGCGATTCCTCTAGCGATCGCAGCTTTCCTGGCATTTGGTGGGGACATTACAAAGATGAGCTGCCGACGGGACGATGTGATGCGATCG